>NZ_JBEWQE010000009.1:0-247616 GCF_040538975.1 Flavobacterium sp. UW10123 | reverse complement strand
GCGGGTGCAAAAGTAGAACCTTTTTCCAGTTATCCAAGCTTTTTTTCCAACTATTTTCAATCTTTTTTCGCTATTTTTCTTAACCTGCTGGTAACATAAGATTTACAGTCTGATGTTTTTTCATCCGTTGTGGGGTTTTTCTGCATTTTGTTGTCATTTCTCTATTTTTAGCCCTCTTAGGATTTCTTTTTTTACGGAGTTTGCAAACTTTGATGTTCTTTTCGAAGATAAAACTTCTCATGAAAAACAGCTCCCATAGCCCCGATAGAAGCGGAAATCCTTTTTTTGCCGGGGTTCGGCACAAAAAGATTGGAGCGGATAGCGGGATTAGGCTCCTGATTAAAATTAAAATTAACCTCTAAAATCCAAAAGGCTTCAACTCTGCTCAGCCAGACAAATTAAACTATACATACATATATATATATGTATGTATATATGTATGTATGTATGTATGTATGTATAAAAAACAAACCCGACAGTTTTTAAAACCTGTCGGGCTGTATATGCGAGTCCATTTTATTTAGTCAAAGCGAATAGCTTTTACTGGAGATATTTTAGTTATTATGTAAGACGGGATTAACAACACCAAGAAACAAACCGTAATAGTCAATAGATTTAGCAGTAGTATGTAAATCCAATTTAGATATACCGGAGCTTGATTTACGTAATAATTTTCAGGATTCAGCTGGATTACTCCAAATTGTTGTTGGATTAATAGAATTGAAATACCTATTAGATTTCCCCATAACAATCCTCGCATTATTAAGTAAAAAGCATTATATAAAAATATTTTACGAACAGACCAATTGTTTGCTCCCATCGATTTTAAAATTCCTATCATTTGAGTTCTTTCTAAAATAAGAACCAAGAGTGCCACTACCATATTAATTGTAGCAACCAAAATCATAACCCCTAAAATGATGACGATATTAAAATCAAATAACTGAAGCCAGTCAAAAATATAACTGTACTTTTCCACGATGGTTTTTGTATCAAGATTAGACGAAGTTGATTCGTAAACTTTATTCCCTACAGCTTTAATTTCGTCAAAATCATTGACAAAAATCTCAAATGCCCCGATTTGGTCCTCATTCCATTTATTAATTCTCTGAATGTGTCGAATATCACCTATAATATATGTAGCATCAAAATCTTGAAAACCTGAGTTAAATATAGCGGCGATTTTAAATCGACGGCTGTTTGGTAGCTTCCCTTGTTCTTCTTTTATAAAAAAGGTATTAAATTCGTCTCCGATTTTCAAATTTAAACGATCCGCCAGAAATCTTGAAATAATAACGTCTTCGTTCAGTGCTTTTGTAAAATCTGGAAGCTTACCATCTACAATATATTCTTTAATGTTGTTCCAATCATAATCTGCTCCAACTCCTTTGAAGATAATCCCTTCAAACGCATTTTCTGTTCTAATAATTCCAGCTTTACTTGCTACTGCCTGAATATGGGTTACTTCTGGAACTGATCTAAAATTAGGATAGAAATCTTGATTTTTGGAAATTGGCACTGTTGTAACTTCAGAATTATTATTATCATAATTAGAAATTATAATCTGACCATTGAACGCGGAGACTTTGTCACGGATTTTTTTCTGCAAACCTATTCCTGTCGCTACGGAAACTATCATCATAATAATTCCGATTGCAATTGCAGAGATAGCAATTTTTATAATGGGTGCCGAAATACTGCTTTTGTAATCTTTTGCAGTGATAAGTCTTTTGGCTATGAAGTATTCTAAATTCAAATTAGGGTTTTCTTTAGGTTCTTAATCATTCCTATCTCAAAAGTACATCTTAAAAGGGAATTTTAGAAATTCTTAAAACAATTACCAGTTTATAGTCGACTACAACGGCAATTTCTTTTTCATTTCTTCTACTATGTTATATGCCGCAGGACAAATTTCAACGTTTTTCAAAGTTAAGTTTGAAATCTGATAAAATTTGTTTCGATCTGTATGTGGAAACTCTCGACAGGCTTTTGGGCGAACATCATAAATCATGCAATAGTTTTCATTATCCAAAAAAGTACAGGGAACACTTTTCAAAACATAATCTTTGTCTTCATCAATTCGCAAATACTGATCTATGAATTGCTGTGGCTTTTGTCTAAAATGTTTCGAAATCCTCTCGATATCTGCCAAAGTAAATAATGGCCCCGTCGTTTTACAGCAATTAGCACATTTTAAGCAATCCGTTTTTTTAAATTCAGCATCGTGCAAATCCTGCATAATGTAATCTAAATTTTTTGGCGGTTTCTTTTTAAGCTTATCGAAATACTTTTTATTCTCGTTATGCTTATCTTTGGCTAACTTACTTAAGTTATTTAAAATCTGTTTCAAGTTTAATATTTAAAGTTGATTTGCAAAATTAAACAACTTTGAACTTGAAACCTTAAACTTTGAACTAAAACAATGAAAGATCTTTTTGGGAAAGCAATATTTGATTTTTACACCAAAAATTCACCTGAAGATATTATCACTGAAACTTCGATTTCTGAAGAAGACGAAATGAGTGTTGAATATCTTTTCCGCACTTATAATGAGATGCCTAAAATTGAGCAAAAGGCTTTGCAATTGGCTAAAGGAAAAATATTAGATGTAGGATGTGGCGCGGGAAGTCACGCTTTATCATTGCAAAATGAACGCAGTCTAGATGTAACTGCCATTGACATTTCAGAAAAAGCAGTTGAAACCTGTCGTCTTAGAGGAATAAAAAATGCTAAAGTTGAAAATATTTTAGATTTTGAAGGAGAAAAATTTGACACAATTCTGCTTCTAATGAACGGGACGGGTATTTTTGGCCAACTAAAAAACAGCAACAAATATTTATCTAAATTAAAATCTCTTTTAAATCCTGGCGGACAAATTTTAATTGACAGTTCTGACATCATTTATATGTTTGATGAAGATGAAGATGGAGGAAAATGGATTCCGTCTGATAATGATTATTACGGTGAGCTTGTTTTTAACATTAGCTATAAAGGAGAAAAAGAAGAACCTTTTGACTGGTTGTATTTGGATTATAATACGCTTCAAAATGCAGCAATTGCAAATGGTTTAAACTGTGAGCTCATTCTTGAAGGCGAACATTACGACTATTTAGCCAAACTTTCGATTTAAAACAAACCATAAAGCCATGACAGAATTAGATTTAGAAAAGCTAAAATATCCAATAGGAAAATTTATTGCGCCTGAAGATTACACAAAAGAATATCTTTCTGAAAAAATTAAGGAAATTGAAACTTTTCCAGAAAGACTAGCAAAAGAAACGATTCATTTAACCGATGAACAACTGGACACTCCTTATAGACCTGGCGGATGGACAGTAAGACAAGTTATTCATCATTGTGCCGAAAGCCATATGAATTGCTACGTCCGCCTAAAATGGGCTTTAACAGAAAACAATCCCGTAATTAAGCCATATGACGAAGTGCTTTGGTCTGAATTAAGCGACAATCTGACAATGCCAATCCAACCAACTTTAGATTTACTAAAAGGACTTCATTTCAGATTGGGCTACATCATGAGAAATCTATCTGAATCTGATTTAGAAAAAACTTTTGTACATCCTGCTGATAATTCAGAAATCAAACTTAAAAGAATGATCGGAATGTATGCTTGGCACGGAAACCATCATTTGGCACACATCACCACTTTGAAAAAAGATAAAAATTGGAAATAATAAAAATATGTTTATTATTTTACACGGCTTGTATACTTTCATAAAGCAAAAAATCTCTTCACGTGAAGAGATTTTTTGCTTTATGGAATATTAAGATATTTATGAGTTTGCAATGAAACCCTCCATTTTGGATTATTCATAACATAATCAACAATAAGAGGAGTCATTTCTTCTTTTTTGCTCCATTCTGGCTGAAGGAATAAAATTGCATTATCATTTACCAATTCTGCTTGTTCTTCGGCAAAAATAAAATCGTGCTTATTATAAATAATCACTTTTAACTCATGCGCATTATCATATACAGTTTGTGTTGGCAGTTTGTTCTTTTTAGGAGAAAGGCAAATCCAGTCCCAAGTTCCTGATAATGGAAAAGCTCCAGAAGTTTCAATATGTACCTTTAAATTTTTCTCCTTTAAGCGCTTTGTCAAAAAAGTCATATCCCAAGACAAAGGTTCTCCACCAGTCACAACAACTGTATCAGCATATTTTGAAGCATTTTCAACAATTAAATCAACTTTCGTTGGAGGGTGAAGTTCAGCATTCCAGCTTTCTTTCACGTCGCACCAATGACAACCTACATCGCATCCACCAATTCTAATAAAATAAGCAGCTCTTCCTGTATGTGAACCTTCTCCTTGAATGGTATAAAATTCTTCCATCAAAGGAAGCATTGCTCCTTTATTTACTTCTAATTGTATTTCTTTTGGTAACATTTTAATATTTTAAGAATGCAAAGATAGTCAATAATATACGGAACAAAAAAAACCGACAGTTTTTTGAACTATCGGCCTTTTTATTATTTCAAAAATCTTTAGTTATTTTAAAGCTTTTATAGATTGTGTTGCGTATGAATTTGCAGGATCTAACACTAAAGTTTTATTGAAATATTCAATAGCTTTAGCTTTATCTGTATTAGCATAAGCTGCACCAATACCATTGTAAGCCTCTATAAACTTCTTAGTTACAGCTGGCTTAGCAACTTCTTCTGCACCTTTTGCTGAAATTTTAGTAACATATTCTTCATAGTTTTTAATGATTAAATCATCTTTATCTAATAAAGAATTGATTCTTGCTTTGTATAAATAAGCTTCATCATAGCTAGGAGCAGTAGTCAAAATTTTATCAAACGCAGCATCTGCTTTACCTAAAGCAACAGCATCACGACTTTCTTTTGGTTTGCTAGCATTACCATAGTACAAAGAAATTCCATAATAAACACTGTCATCTAAGTAGTTTTTAGATTCTGAATTGCTTGCTCCAAGTTCGAAAATAGAAGCCGCTTGTGCGTATTGTTTTTTACCAAACAATTCTTTCCCAAAGTCAGCAAATTCTTCAACCACTAAAGGCTCTAATTCTACAGCTTTTTTAATATCAGCTAAACCTGAATCAAAAGCTGCTTGATCTACTGTACCATCAGCTGCAGTTCCTTTTTTAATTTTAGCAAGTCCTAAATAATAGTAATCTCTACCAATTACTTTGTTAGATGGAGTACTGATATAATCTTGAAGAGATTTAATCGCTACATCAACATTTCCGTTTTCGTACGCTGCATATCCTAAATATCTGAAAATTCTAGGATTTACTTTATCCTGAGCAATCATTTTGTTTGCAACAGTTTCTAATTGCTTGTAATCTTTAACTAAGATCAAGAAATCTGCATGACGCATTTTAGAGTCAAGAGAGTAATCTGTCAAACTTAAATATTTCTCGTAGTTTGTAATTGCATTTTGCAAATTAACTTTAGCCGTAGAAGGCTTGTTTCTTGCCCATTTGTAATATGTTTCAGCAAGCTCTCTGTAAACTGGTCCGTAATTAGCATCTAAAGCGATAACTTCATTGAATGATTTGATTGCTTCATCGTAAGATTTAGCACCTTTCAATAAAACTCCTAATTGCATTTTTGCTCTTAATAAAGTATTGTCAGCAGTAAATGCATCACGATACGCTTTGTATGCATCATTTTGGTTGTTTGCACCATAATAAGCATCTCCAATTGCTAAAAGCGCTTGTGCATTTTGAGGATCTACTAATAAAGCACGTTTCAAAATGTCTGTAGCACTTTTATAATCAGGATTTTCAGAATTCATGTAAGCTCTCGCGATGTAAATAAATTCATTTACATCTTTTTTCTTCATGTCTTTAGTTGCTAAAGCAAAATTAGCTTGAGCGGCTGCTGCATTTTTTGCATCAAGATCTAACTGACCTAAACCAATATAGCTTAAGTTTTTCTTATCTGAAGCTTGCAATCCGTTATTGTAATAGATCTTGGCAGAATCAACAACAGATTGGTTTAAATAAACATTCCCTAGCACAAAATTAGCCTCACCATCTGAAGGTTTTGCTTTAATAATTGATTTAAGAAGTGATTTTGCTTTATCAAATTGTTCAGCATCTATTGCCTTCTTTGCTTGGTTGATGTCTTGCGCTTTTGCCGCAGTGGCCGAGGCAACTAATGCAAGACTAAAAATTTTAAATTTATTCATCTTTATCGTAATTAATTTATTCTTTATCTTTTATAATTTCACTTCTAATTTTAAGTTTTCGCCCTGGAGTTTTATATGGTAACAATCCAGATTTCAAAACTATACGCTGTCCAATATCTCCAGCTATGAATGAAGCAAACCCCATTCCTAGTCCAGAATAACCTTGACAATTGATAATAAACAAATCACGTGCCAAAGGATATTTTCCAATTTCTAAGTCATTTTGAGTTGGACTATAATATTCATTACTATCCAAACCTTTAACATAAAGGACATTAATCTTACTAATAGTTTCTGTCATATCTGGTGTAGGTTGATAAAACCAATTAATACCAATTACACCAATCATTCCATCATTTTCAGAAACAAATTTTATAACTTCATTATTCGTTTTAAAAGAGAAAACCCCCGACTTAGGAATCTCATTAACCTTTGCTAAATCTTTCATGTAACGAACAGTACTCGAATTAGGATTATCGAAAACAAGACCTTTAATTTTACCATCTGTTTTACCCTGCATGAAATCAATCACATTTTTCAACGCAATTAATGTATCATTATTGTTTTTGTTTGAAATAAAAGCAATAGCATCATGAGCAAAAGGAGTTACTCTTGGTTTAATTTTGCTTTTATCAAAACGAGCAACTTCTTCAGGAGTTAAATCACGTGTTGTAATGGCAACTTTAGCTTTTTGATTTAATAAATCATTAATTACTTCAGCTTCAGATTCAGGTTTTACCATAATTTTTGCATCATAGTAAGTACCTTCAAAAACAGCAACCTGATCGTCTACAATTTGCTTAACTGTTTCGTCAACCGCGATATCAAGTGATCCTTTCAAAATGGTCTCTTTTTCAGTTTCACTCTTGCTTTTTTGGTTGCACATAGCAAACAAAAAGACAAAAACAACCAAACCCAAAGCCTTACTATATTTCAACATAATTATTCCTCTTTTGAATTAATTAATCTTAAAAATCTTATTCCCGAATACACAATTAGTAATCCTCCAAAAGCATATCTATATTTCCATTCCATGTTTAGCGGAAGTTTTTCCCAAAACATAATCATTAAACCGAGCACAAGATAAATTAAAAAAAACAGTATTCCTAAAACAAGAAGAAATCGCTCTTTGAGCGATTTCTTCTGAATATTATTAAGCATATCTTTTAACATTATTCTGCAGATTGAATAGTAATCGGAAGAGAGTACAATACCCTAACTTTTTTACCATTTTGCTCGCCGGGAGTCCATTTTGGACATTTTTTAAGAACTCGAATTGCTTCTGCTCCTGTACCGTAACCGATATCTCTTAAAACTTTGATATCTGTTAACGACCCGTCTTTTTCAACTACAAACGTAACGTAAACTTTACCTTTTAAACCTTCTTCTTCTGGAGTTTTGTAATTGTTTCCTACGAATTTGTAGAATTTATCAATACCCCCTGGGAAATCAGGTTTTACTTCGATACCAGCTGTGTTATATACAGTGTTATCTTCTTGTACCACCTCCGCTACTGGTCCTTTACCAACTGGCTCATCAACAGTTAAAACTGCATCTGGATCTCCTTTGATAGTCTCAGCACCAACTTTTTTGTCTTTTAAATCAACAATTTTTGGTGGGTCTTCAGTTACTTCTTCCGCTTTTGCAACCACAGGTTTAACGAATTTTACCTGATCCACTTTTGGTGGCGGTGGCGGTGGCGGTGGCATATTAGGCTTAACTTCCTCTTTTTTCGGAGGTAATTTTACCGCAGCCATCTTAACCTCTTTAACCTCTTCTTCTTCTGTAGAGTCTGGTAACAGACTCGCAATAAGAGGAGCAGCCACAGCAGCACTAAAGATAAGAGAACCAATAACAAGTGCTTTCACAGTTGTTTTTCCGTTTGATTTTCTCAGCTCGTATGCTCCATATATCTTATTACGTCCTTCGAATACGATATCAAGCCACTGATTTTTTATAATATCTAATTTCATACTTCTTGATTTTTAAGTCGATAAAACTAAGATTGCTCTTATTTTTTATCTATCACTTTTGCTTCTTCTGGTGTAAACTCAGGAACAATCGCATACGTATCAACTCCAGTGATAGCCATTTCGTCCAAGATATCAACCAAATTACGGTAATTTGATTTTTTAGTTGGTTTAATGATCACAATGATTCCGTTTTTAGGTTTCCCTAAAGCTGCAGAATATGCCAAAACATTTTTCTTTTGTTTTAACAATTCTCTACGGATACCATCTTTACCATAAGCAATGTCTTTTGGCCCCACTTTTGGTGATGCCAATAATCCCATATAGTAAACCATTTTATTATCGCCACCTAACATCACTGTCATAGTACGATTCTCGTCTACTTTGGTATCCTCAGTTTTCTTATTTGGATCATCATCTTTATTAGGCAATGATAAATCCATCGATTGAGGTTTTGACAACGAAGTAGTTAACATAAAGAATGTAATCAATAAGAATGCCAAATCCACCATCGCTGTTAAATCGACTTTCGAATTCTGCTTTTTACTTCTTACTTTACCACCTTTACCACCACCGCCGTCGCCGGTATTTAATTCAGCCATCTTAGTGTATATTTTTTAATTAAAAGTCTCTTCCTCTCTTACCTGTAACTAAGTTAAAGGAATTGATTTTCTGATCTTGCAAAATATCCATAATTTTTCTAATTTTTGGATACTCTTCTTTAGCATCTCCTTTAATTGCAATCTGCAATTCTTTATCATCTAAATCAATTGTAGCTCTTCTAGAAATTAGAAGCCATTCTTTTAATTGATTATCTAATGAATCCAAAGGAATTCCAGGTTGGTTTGCTTTAGTTCTGTCTGCCGCTTTCATATCAATGATTTGCTTAAGACCTGTAATTGGTACACCAAAATCATCCATAAGAGCAAATTTGGTTTTATCTTCTTCTGAAAATTCAATACCATATTTTGCACCCATTCCTTCAAGAGTTCTTTTACGAACTTCTCTTCCTTTGATGTCAAAAAATACTTTCCCTTTTCCTACTGTAATAATAGCCAAATCAGTATCTGGTAATTTACTTATTGCAACAGAAGCAGGCATATCTACAGGTAATGCCTCAGGCACTTTAGCAGTAGCGGTTAAGATAAAGAACGTAAGCAAAAGGAACGCTACGTCACACATCGCAGTCATATCTGTCGATGTAGACTTCTTTTTCATTTTAATTTTAGCCATTATCTTTTATTTTATTTTTTTGATAAAAAATATCAAAAATTAATTATTGTCTTAAACTTCCTCTGAATTTTCTGTAAGTATTAACGATTGTAGTACCAGCCTCATCGATAGAGTAAGTTAAATCGTCAATTTTAGCAGTAAAGAAGTTGTAAGAAACAATTGCTAAGATAGAAGTAGAGATACCTGTAGCAGTGTTGATAAGTGCCTCAGAGATACCTGTTGCAAGAGCAGCTTGGTCAGGAGTACCAGCAGAAGCTAACGCACCAAACGCTTTAATCATACCAGATACAGTTCCTAATAATCCTCCTAATGTACCTAAAGATACTAAAGTAGAGATAATAGTCATGTTTTTCTCTAACATTGGCATTTCTAATGAAGTTGCCTCTTCAATTTCTTTGTGGATTACTTCTGAAGCTTCTTCGCTGTTGAATCCTTCTTTTTTAACGTCTTGGTATTTTACCAACGCAGATTTAATTGCATTTGCAACTGAACCTTGTTGTTTGTCGCAAGAAGCGATAGCAGCTTCGATGTTTCCTTCTTTAATACTTCCTTGAACACTTTTCATGAATTTGTCAAGGTTAGTTTTTCCAGCAGCTTTACCGATAACAATAAATCTTTCAATAGAAAAAACAACAACCATTAAAAACATACCTAATAATACTGGTACGATGAAACCTCCTTTATATACTTGTCCTAATGTATTGATTGGATGTCCTGTTTCTGGATTACCTCCTTCGAAGTTCGCAGAATCCCCCATGATTACTTTCCAAATAAACACCCCTACTAAGATACACGCTACAATAATGATTCCTGTGATCATTCCTCCGCCATTTGAAGTGCTTTCTTTTTTAACTTTAACGTTTGCCATTTTTTTTAATTTTAATAGTTTTAAATAATTTTTATTTTTTAGTTATATTTAACTTGTAGAGGAGCAAATTTATACGTTTAGTTTAAATAAAAAAACTTTTTTTAATTTAATTGACCGAAATTTAACTTCAAATTAAAAAATATCTCATTAATTTGTTGACATCATTTTTTAGATAAAACAAAAAAAAGGACGATAATTAGAAAAATTACAACGTTTTAGTAAATATTCAAAGATTCCTTTGATATCTTCTTAAAAAGCTGCGAATTTTTTTTTTATTAAATTTTCAATCAAAAAAAGCTTTTTCTTACTAAAAAAAACCACATAAAAAGCGCCCAAAAACAAAGCAATACTCATATAACAATCTAAATTACAAATAAAAACATGAATAAAGAAGAGAATTTTATTGCAGATATAACTACAGGGTATTCTTCAAAGGGAGATAGCATTATACTTGGAGGCGCAATGCTTGACGGTGAACCAATTGCAGAAGCGCACGTCAAAATTCCATTGAAAACTTTAAATCGACACGGATTAATTGCCGGCGCAACGGGAACAGGAAAAACTAAAACAATTCAGGTTTTTTCTGAGCAGCTTTCTAATGCAGGAATTCCTGTATTAATGATGGATATTAAAGGGGATTTTAGCGGTATAGCAAAAGAAGGTAAAGAAGAAGGTTTTATCACAGAACGTCATGCCAAAATAAATATACCTTATAATGTCGCCGCATTTCCTGTAGAGCTAATGTCTTTATCTAAACAGAATGGTGTACGCCTCCGTGCTACAGTTTCTGAATTTGGGCCTGTTTTGTTTTCGCGAATTTTAGATTTGAATGATACTCAGGCTGGAGTTGTAGCGGTTATCTTCAAATATTGCGATGATAACAAAATGCCTCTACTTGATTTAAAAGACATTAAAAAAGTAATCAATTATATTACTGAGGAAGGTAAAGATGAAATTGCTGCAAGTTATGGAAAAATCTCAACTGCAACAACTGGAACAATTCTGAGAAAGATTATTGAACTGGAGCAACAAGGCGGTGATTTGTTTTTTGGCGAATTGTCTTTTGAAACGGATGATCTGATGCGAATTGATGAAAACGGAAAAGGTTACGTTAACATCATCCGCTTGACGGATATTCAGGATAAACCAAAACTATTCTCCACTTTCATGTTAAGTCTTTTGGCTGAAATTTATCAGAAGATGCCAGAAAAAGGAGATGCAGAACAGCCTGAATTAGTAATCTTTATTGATGAAGCGCATTTAATCTTTAATGAAGCCAGCAAAGCATTATTAGAACAGATTGAAACGATTGTAAAACTAATTCGTTCTAAAGGTGTCGGAATTTATTTTGTAACGCAAAACCCAATGGATGTTCCAAGTGGTGTTTTGGCACAATTAGGATTAAAAATTCAGCATGCCTTGAGAGCTTTCACAGCAAATGATCGTCAGGCGATTAAAAAAACAGCCGACAACTACCCTACTTCACCTTACTATAAGACTGATGACTTACTAACGAGTTTAGGAATTGGTGAAGCTTTGGTTACTGCGCTTAACGAAAAAGGCATTCCTACTCCGCTTGTTGCCACTATGATGCGCGCACCAATGAGCCGAATGGATGTTTTATCTCCATCTGAAATTGATGAAATAAACAGCAAATCGAAACTAGTTAAAAAATATGCTGAAGAAATTGACCGCGAAAGTGCTTTTGAAATCTTAACCAAAAAATTGACGGAGGCCGCAGAAGTTGCAGCACAGCAAGAAGAACAAGCTCCCGCAAAATCATCAAAATCAGGACCAAGCACTACAGAAGTAGTTACGAAATCTGTTTTGAAAGTTGTAACAAGCGCTACGTTTATAAGAGGTGTTTTTGGTGTCTTAACTAAAATCTTTAAGAAATAAAAAACTAAATCATATAAAAATATAAAACCCGACAAATTCTTAAAAATTTGTCGGGTTTATTATTATTTGTAAAGTTAATATTTACTTATATAGGTATAAAAACTTAAACCTGCTCTAATAATCCTAGAATTTTGTTTTCAACTTCTGGACTATCCCAAATCTTCTCTATGTTTTCCATTCGAAGGATTTCTTCCATGATTCCGTTTTGATAATCCCCAATTGCCAAAGCTTCGGCATACGGACGATCGCTAAAAGTAACTCGACTGTAAAGCGGAATCCATTTATCTGGATGTTTGTCTGAAAACACTTTTTCTATTTTCTTTTGTAGTAAAAATTTTTCATCTGCTGTTTTGGTACTCATCTCTAAGAAATTTCGATACGAAAGCTCTGCAATGGCATCTGCATTTGGTTTTCTTGCTATCTGATATTCGGTAAATATCTTCTTCCAATCGTCTTGGTACTTTTCAATCATTTCGCTCAAAACAGTGATATCTTCAAAACCAGCATTCATACCTTGTCCGTAAAATGGAACAATTGCATGACAGGCATCTCCAATTAAGGCAATTTTATTTTCATACGTCCACGGAAAACATTTCATGGTAACCAAAGTACTCGTTGGGTTTTTAAAGAAATCATTTGCCAGTTCTGGAATTACTTCAATCGAATCTGGGAAATTTTTCTCAAAGAAATCTTCAACCATTTTTCGATCAATTAATGATTCAAAGGAGTTTTCTCCTTCAAAAGGCATAAACAAAGTACAAGTAAAACTTCCGTCAAGATTAGGAAGCGCAATTAACATGTACTCGCCTCGTGGCCAAATATGAAATGAATTTTTATCTAATTTATGTGTTCCGTCTGGATTTGCTGGAATGTTTAATTCTTTGTATCCCATATTCAAAAATTCCTGCGAATAATTGAACATGCTCTGACGCTGCATTCTGTGGCGAATTCTTGAAAAAGCTCCATCGGCACCAAAGACCATATCGAACTTTCTTTCTTCCCACTCACCTCTTTCACTTTCTCCAATATGAAGCGTAGCATCGTTCAAAGTAACGTCCCAAACTTTTTGCTCAAAATGAAATTCGGCTCCAGCTTCTTCAGCCAGATCGATCATTTTTCTGTTTAGTTTTCCTCTAGAAATAGAATAAATCGATTCGCCTTCCTGGCCGTAATTCTGAAAGTTCAGTTTATCAACCAAATGAATGGCACGTTTGTCCATCGGAATCGCAATTTCTCGAACTGAATCTCCGACACCAACTGCATCTAAAGCTTTCCAGCCACGATTGGACATAGCCAAGTTAATAGAACGGCCAGAGAAATTTATTTTTCGAATATCGGGGCTACGATCATAAACATGAACAGAGTGACCAGCTTTTTTAAGATAAATTGCCAGAAGCGACCCTACAAGTCCAGAACCAACAACAGCAATTTTTAATGAAGTTTGCATCGAGGAAAATCTAATATTGGGTCGTAAAAATAACTAATAATAATACATGAGCCGTAAAATAAATGAACAAATTGTTCGTAAATAGTGATTCGAAAAGATCATTTCAGTTTTTCTTGTTTTAAAAATATAACAAATTGTTATTTTATTAGGTTTGTTTGCAAAAATTAAACAACTAATTTCGTTTTCGATTTAATTCATTCCACAAAAACAAAATAGATGAACAGCGAAATTTTACAATCAGAGATTCTTTTAGAAAACGAAAAAGTTCTTTTAATACCTTTTGAAAATGAAAGAAATATAGAACTTAAAAAAATTATTTTTGATGATGAAATATGGAGATATATGGGAATGTATGTTCGAAACGATCAAGACTTTGAAAACTATATAAAAAGTACATTAAAACAAAAAGCGGATGGAATTTGTTATCCATTCCTTATTATAGATAAAGCTACAAACCGAGTTGCCGGAAGCACACGTTATGGCTATTTGAATCAAGCAAGTCAAAAATGCGAAATTGGCTGGACGTGGTATGGGAAAGATTTTCAAGGAACTGGTTTAAACAAAGCTTGCAAGTATGAATTATTGAATTTTGGCTTTGACAAAATTCAATTTAGAAGAATACAATTTAGTGCAGATCTTGAAAATTTAAGATCGCAAAAAGCAATTGAAAAATTAGGTGCTTTAAAAGAAGGCGTTTTTAGAAATAATTATATCGATTCTGAAGGAAAAAGTAAGGATGATGTTTATTATAGTATTATTCAGGAAGAATGGAAAAATACTAAACGAGATTATTTTGGAGAGTTTATCCGTTAAAGAAAAATAAAATTGAAACAAAATAAGCATTATGACGTCTAATAAAAATATTAGAGATAATAATTCGTCATCTTTGTAAGAACCAATACCACAAACCATGAAAAAATCAGCGGCACTTTTTCTTTTTATTTTGCTAAACTTTACAAATGCTTTTGCTCAAACAGAACTTTCAATTCCGTACGGAAACAATAAAGACGCTGGAAACTACAAGCAGATAAACGGCATCAAAATGTATTATGAAATTTATGGAAGTGGAAAACCTTTAGTTTTACTTCATGGAAATGGAGGTTCAATTAAAGGGCAAAGCCGTAGAATTGAATATTTCAAAAAGCAATTTCAAGTTATTGCCATTGACAGCAGAGGCCACGGGAAATCAATTGACACCTCTAATAAACAATTGACTTATACTCAAATGGCAGATGATGTAAGTACTTTACTTGACTCATTAAAAATTAAAGACGCTTATATATGGGGACAAAGTGACGGAGGAATTTTAGGTCTTTTATTAGCCATTCACCATCCAGATAAAACTGCAAAAGTAGCCACTTTTGGCGCTAATCTTTTTCCAGGTAAAAAAGCAATCTATACTGAAATTGATCAAATGGTTCTTGATACTTTAAAAGCCACAAAAGATCCTCATACTAAAAACTTATATACATTACTAGCGCATCAGCCAAATATTACGGACAAAGAACTTCAAAAAATAAAATGTCCGGTTCTAATTATGTCTGGAGACAGAGATGCTATTAGACTCGAGCATTCTATTGAAATATTTGACAATATTCCAAATTCGAACTTTTTTGTAATGCCTGGCGCAACACATTTTGGCGCTTATGAAAAACCTGAACTTTTTAATTTAGTTTTGATGAGCTTTTTTAACGATCCATTTAATAAAACATCAAGCGTAGAACTATTTACCGGTAAAAAATAAAACAAATTGGTCCCGAATTTAAAATGAACCTCTACTCAGAATATTACGTATCTCAAAAAACAGAAAGATTCGTCAATAAAATTTGGTGTTTGGACAACAGCATTGGCGAAAGTCTGATCGAAAACAAACTCGTTCTGCCAAACGGCTGTTTCAATCTCGCTTTTGTAACTGGAAATTCTATCGAAGTTCATACGAGTAAAGCCAAATTTGAGATGAATGAAGGCGTTTACTTTTGTTCTCAAATGACTAATAAAGTTTTGGTTAATATGCAACCAAAAACTAAAGTTACCATTATTCAGTTGCATACTTGGATACTTTCAATGTTTCCGAAATATGATTTAAGTAATTTTACCGATTCTATAATCAAAATTAATCCTGAGGAATTGCCTTTTAAAATTCAGATTGATTCTGATATTGAAATCATATTAAATACAATAAACACCTATTTTGAAGCTTTATCTGATTCAAATTCAGAAAAAAATATCATTGAAAAAATCTGCGAAATCATTAAAAACAAAGACGAAGTCTCTGTTTCTGAAATTAGCGAAGCTTTAAAATCTTCTCAACGCTCACTTCAAATTAAGTTTAAAACAGCAACTGGATTAACGATTAAAAAATATATTCAGATTTTGAAATTCAGAAAATCAGTCGATCAAATGGTGAATTCTGATTTAGAAAAACTAAAACTAACTGATGTTGCACTTTACAATAAATATTTTGATCAATCCCATTTTATAAGGAAGTTTAAAGATGTAACGAAAACTACTCCGAAAACATTCGATCCCGATTCGTATTTTCTTTCTCATAAAAGATAAGTTTTCGCATTTGTACAATTTTGTGAGTTTTGATTGATTTACTTTTGCAGAATCATCAATCAATAATCAATCACAATGAAAATCAATCAATCCATTTTTCAATTAAAATTTCTTTTAATTGGAATTTTATTCTTTCAAAGCCAACTTGGATTTTCTCAGGAGGAAAAAAGTTCAGCTTTATATAAAACCATTATGTCAAAAGACAGTCTTCTCAACATTGGTTTTAATACCTGCGATGTAAAACAATTTGAAAATCTTTATACTGAAGATTTTGAATTTTACCACGATAAAGACAGTATTTCTGATAAGGCAAGATTTCTAAAAACGTTTCAAAATGGCATCTGTTCTCCAACAAGAAAATATAATTATAGGAGAGAATTAATAGATGGAAGCACAGAAATTTATCCTTTATACAAAAATGGCATTTTATATGGTGCCATTCAAATGGGAACGCATCGTTTTTACGAAAGTTCTGTTGAAAATAAAGAACAAGCTGGAAGTTTTGCCAAATTTACCCATTTATGGCTTTTAAAAAATAAAGAATGGAAACTAGCCAGATCGCTGAGTTATAATCATCAAATGACAAGTTCTAGTGCTGGAATATCAAATCTTTTTGACAATGATCAGGAAACCGAAAAATGGCTTAAAGAAAATAATGTTCCCGCTGTGGGAATTGGGATTATTGAAGACGGAAAACTAAAACAGGTAAAAGTTTTTGGCGAACTCAAAAAAGGCATTTCTGCACCATATAATACAATTTGGAATGTGGCTTCGCTAACAAAACCTGTAACTGCTATAACTGTTTTAAAATTAGTAAGTGCCGGAAAATGGGATTTGGACGAACCGCTTTATAAGTATTGGACTGATCCAGATATTGCGAAAGATCCGAATTTAAAATTACTGACCACGAGAATTGTTTTGAGCCATCAAACAGGTTTTCCGAATTGGAGATCTTTTAATGAGTCTAAAAAATTAGATTTCAAATTTAAGCCTGGAACTCAATATCAATATTCTGGAGAAGGATTTGAATATTTGCGAAAAGCTCTCGAGAAAAAATTCCACAAAACATTAGATCAATTGGCCTCAGAATTAGTTTTTGAACCTTTAAAAATGAAGGATTCTGAACTGATATGGAATGATAAAATAGATTTATCAAGATATGCAATTGGCTACGACAACAAAGGAAATCCTTATGAACCGACAAAAAATAAAACTGCAAATGCTGCCGACGATTTATTAACCACGATTGAAGATTACGGGAAATTTTTATCTAGCATCATGAACAGCGAAGGATTAAGCAAAAAGGTTGCTGAAGATATGATTTCGCATCAAGTTCAGACCAAAAAGAACAAATACTTTGGTTTGGGTTTCGAAATTTACGATTTAGGAAATGAGAATTATGCTTTATCTCACGGCGGCGCAGATCAAGGTGTCCAGACTATTTTTATTTTGCTTCCCAAAACGAAACAGGGTTTGGTAATTTTTACGAATGTTGATGACGGCTATAAAGTTTACGAAAATATTGTTGTTCATTATCTTGGAGAAAACGGTAGAAAAATAGTCGATATCGAAACAAAATAATTTTCCACTTCAATCAGATATTAACTTTAATCTGAAAACATGCTAAAATTATTTATCCTTTTATTATTATACATAAGTAAAATTTTAACTGCTTAATAGCATTAAAAATATTTGTTAGTTATGAGCATAGACCAAGTTTTAAAGCAACAGGTCTGTGCTTTACTTTTTTATATTCTGAAAAAAAATAAAAAAAAATGGATTTATCTTGAAACCAAATCGCAAATCAATCGTCTAAAGTTTTAGAGCGTCTTTTGTATTTCATTTAAGAAGTTTCAATCATCAATCAAAAACGAATCATTCATTAATCTTAAACCATAATAAAATCATTATGAAAAAATCAATCAAGCTTATTGCACTTTTTGTTGCTTTTCAATTTTCATCCTTTAGCACTTTTGCTCAAGATAAAGCACAGCAAATTGAACAGCTTCTTAACAAATATAACGAATACGGACAATTTAACGGTTCTGCTTTGGTAGCAGAAAACGGAAAAGTAATTTTCAAAAAAGGTTTTGGTTCTGCGAACATGGAATGGAATATTCCGAATCAGCCAGATACTAAATTCAGATTGGGTTCTATCAGTAAACAGTTTACGGCACTTTTAATTGTAAAATTGGCTGAGGAAGGAAAAATAAAACTGGATGTCCCTATTACTACTTATCTTGCTGATTATCCAAAAGAAAATGGAGATAAAATCACAATTCATCACTTATTGACTCACACCTCTGGAATTCCAAATTATACTAACGCGCCAAATTTCCTTAGAGATAAAGCAAAAAACCCTTATACTCCAGAAGCATTTGTAAAGACATTTTCTAGTCTTCCGCTAGATTTTGCTCCAGGTGAAAAATTCAATTATAGTAATTCGGGTTATTTTCTATTAGGATACATTATCGAAAAAATTACAGGCAAAACATACGAACAGAATCTGCAAGAAACTATTTTCACGCCTTTAAAAATAGCTAATACGGGTTACGATCATAGCGAGGTTATTATAAAAAACAGAGCTGCTGGTTATGAAAAAGAAGGAAAGAAAATTGTCAATGCTTCTTACATTGACATGAGCATTCCGTATGCAGCAGGATCTTTATATTCTACCGTAGAAGATTTATATTTATGGGATCAAGCACTTTATACCAATAAATTGCTTTCTGAAAAATCAATGGAATCTTTATTCAAACCTTACATCAAAGCTTGGAATGGATTTTACGGATATGGATGGTCAACTTATGAAGTGCCAAATGGAGACAGCAAGCTAACTGTTGTTGAGCACGGAGGTGGCATCAACGGATTTAATACCATTATTTCGCGTATTCCTAAAGATAAAAACCTTGTTGTTTTATTGAATAATACTGGCGGAACTGTTTTAGGAGAAATGAATACTGCAATTCGCAATATTTTGTACAATCAGCCATTTAATCAGCCGAAAAAATCTCTTGCTCTTGATCTGTTAGATGTTTATAATGAAAAAGGTGCAGCAGCAGGAACAGAAACTTACAAAAAGCTAAAAACCGATCCGACTTATGCTATTAAAGAAGGCGACATGAACCGAGTTGGATATCAATTGCTTCAAACTGGAAAAAAGAAAGAAGCTATCGAAGTTTTCAAAATCAATGTAGAAGCTTTCCCAAAATCTGGAAATGTTTATGATAGTTTGGGCGAAGCATATTTGGCTGATGGAGACAAAAAATTAGCAATGGTCAACTATAAAAAATCTGTTGAACTTGATCCTACAAATGAAGGCGGAAAAAAAGTTCTGGAAGAGCTTTCTAAAAAATAAAAACAGGCAATTATAGATTAAAGTGGTTCCGAAAAAGTAGATTCAAAGTCTATTTTTTCGGAACCTTTTTTGTTACAACTTGGGACATTCAAATTCGGTGAATTATTTTCTTTTAATACTATTTTAGCCCACCCAAAAAATTGAATAACCTATGAAAAATCTAAAAAATCACGGTTTCTTAACTGTATTATTATGCCTTTTTATTTCGTCTAAATCTTTATCGCAAAACCATAAGCCACTGATGCCAAGTCAGCAAAACAAAATTATAATTGATCGAATTGTTGAGGCAACTCGCTATAAAAACTATGTTATTGATTTTTGCCTTTCAAAAATAAGTGAAGCAACAGCAAAAGAAGGCTGGAACGAACAAAAAGCAATGGAGATTACCCAAAGCATCAATTACAAAAATTTCAGAGATGCTATCTACAACAGTTTTGTTGTTTTTGATGAAGTCGAATTGGAAACTTTATTGAAAGCCTATGAAAAAAATCCAGCTTATCAAACCCAAAATGTAATGACCAATAATAAAGTGCTTATTAATAATCTGAACATTTTTGCTGATGATATTGTGAAGGGGAAATATCTTTTAAAGTAAGGTACAGAGATGCAAAGGAACAAAGGTTCAAAGATTTTTTAAAACTGAAATCTTTGAACCTTTCTAATTTTTGAAACTAACTTGAAACTTCAAACTTGAAACAAAATTTAGTTCTTCGGTTTTAAAACCAATTTTGTCGAAGTTTTTATGATTTCGTCTTTGTTCAATTTCATTTTTCTGAACTTTCCTGCGTTGTACATTTCTGCTTGATCGCTGTAATGTTTGCTAAAAGGATTTCCAGATTGACCCGTTGGCAAAATACTCCAGCTGTTTTCTACATCGGCAAAATCAACAATTCTTCTGGTTGAAGGTCCGCCTTTGGTGTAATATTTTCCTTCATCATTAAATCCGAAGAATAAATTATTGATTACTTCATTTGAGCCTGGAGAATTGAAAGGCCCAACATTAAACAATCCGCGAAGCGCTTTGATTTTTCCTAACGGATGTTCGTGTTCTACGGTATGCACTTTGCCCCAATTCCATTCTGAGATATTTTCTCCTAACTGATTTTGCAATGCGCCAACTGCTTCATGAAAAGATTTTGAAACAACTTCTGTTCTGTTTTCTTTTATATTTTTTGTTTTGATATTATCCCACCAAACCGAATTTTCGTTTTTTATCTGATTGGCAATAACTTGCTTTCCTAGAGAAATTCCCAAAAATAAATTGAAATTATCTTTGCCCATTTCATCCTCAAATGTATTTTTAAGATACAAATAAATCCATTTGTTGTAAATCGTTGGCGCAACATCATCAATATTTGTTGTTCCCTTCCAAGATTTTAAAAACTTCAAAACTTCATTTTCATTATTAGAAAGCGATTTATTGTCTAAACTTGCAATTAAGTTTTTGGTCGTTTCAACGGCAACATCAGAAGTATTGTCATAAATCATTTTGCTGATAGCTTCCTTGTCCCAATCTGATTTTGCATCTAAAATTCCCGAAATTCTTTTCGCACGATCTTCAGGCAGATAATAACCTGGGTATAAATAGCCATTATCTATAGCTTCAGGCTGATTATTGGCAGAATAGACATATCCCCATGCTGGATTTTCAGCTGATGGATTTTTTTCAAAATCTAAAAACTTCGTAATATCATCTTTTCCGCTTGAGCCGTCCAAAATTAAATGCGTATTAACGCCCTCATTATGTCGGTACAATTTTCCACTCGCCCACCAAGCCACATTACCTTTTGCATCACCATACATAACATTTAATCCTGGCGCTGCAATTAAGGAAACAGCCTTCTTAAAGTCGGTTGTATTTTTAGCATGCGAAAGTCCATAAGCTGCATCTAAAATCAAGATTGGCTCT
Source organism: Flavobacterium sp. UW10123 (assembly GCF_040538975.1). NCBI lineage: Bacteria > Pseudomonadati > Bacteroidota > Flavobacteriia > Flavobacteriales > Flavobacteriaceae > Flavobacterium > Flavobacterium sp. UW10123. The sequence continues at coordinate 226,198 of NZ_JBEWQE010000009.1, read as the reverse complement.
CTGGTATAAGTCCATGACATTGCGATTGGATTTTTCTTTTCCAAATTAGCGACAAAATCATTCATAACTGGTCCGTGACGCGTAATCTTAACTGTCAAAACAACATCTGAAGAATCTTTTACTTTTATTATTTTTTTTCTGATTTCCTATTTGCTAAGACCTGTCGGAGTCTGATATTGAGAGGCATCATCTGCTTTGTTTTTCTCTTGATAAAAATCGATGTCATCATTTTCAAACATTGTCAAACCATAAGCATAATCTCTGTTGTGCGCCAAAAGCGGAAACGGAGTTCCAGCCAAATAACAGCCATACAATTCATGTTTTGGAGTTACAATATGCGCTTCATACCAAGTTGCAGGTTGAGAAAATCCGATATGCGGATCATTCGCAAAAATAACTTTTCCAGTTTTCGATTTATGTGGGCCAACAACCCAACTGTTACTTCCAACAAACGGCGGAATCGGAGATTGATCCAGCATTGCAGTTATAGATTTTGAAATCTCGGCATACTCATCTGTTTTCTCTTTTGAGATTTTTATTCTAGTATTATTAAATTCTCCTTCAATACCTAAATCTTTCAAATAAGCAACTCCATATTTATTTTTTATATCTGTCAATAACGGATCTGTTTTCTGCGCCATAGCAAAACTAAAAGACATATATCCAAAAATATTATAAACATCTTTTATGGTAAATTTTTGCTTTTTTACGCCAACCAAAGTAAATTCTATAGGCGTTACTCCCTCTTCCAAATACTGATTAATTCCGTCCAAATAAGCTTGAGTTAATTTATAGCTTTCACTATTTTTATCCAATTTTGCGATCGCTTTTGCAGAAGCTTCTTCGATTCCTATTCCCGCAAAAAATTTGTCGTTTTTAAGCGCAACGCCTCCAAAAAGCTCAGAAAGACGTCCTGGTGCAATTCGGCGTAACAATTCCATTTGCCATAATCTTTCTTGCGCATGCACATAACCAAGCGCTCGCATAGCATCTTTTTCAGAATCTGCATAAATATGAGGCACTCCAAAATCATCAAAATAAACTGTTGTTTCTTTTTCAAGATTTTTTAATTCTAATGAGCCTTCGTATTTAGGCTTTAAATGAAAAATATAAGCGCACAAACCAATCGCAAGAATTACAATAAGAACCAATAAGGCCAACAGAATTTTTTTAATTATTCTCATACTCTAAAAAGGATAAAAATTCAAAATGATATAACTTTTCTCTAAAATCTTATAAAAGAAAACGCTCTTTAAAACTCTAAATTTATGTATTTAAAATTAATACTAATGTCAATCTATAAAAAAATAGCGATTGTAGTAATTTCTCTTTTTGTAATTGTAATTCTCGCCAATGTTGGACTGAATTACTGGATCAAAAAACAGCTTCCGATTATTATTCACGAAAAAAATAAAACTGCATACAATATCAATTATGAAAAAATTGAAGTCTCTCTTTTTTCGAGTAATATCAATGCCCAGACTTTGCTTGTAAGTCCGAAAAACGAACCTAAAGACAGTAAAAATGGACTTTTCTCCAAAATCGAATCTATCACTATAAAACATTTCAACATTTGGGATTTGGCTTTTCGCGATATCATTCAGGCAGAAAGCATTATTATCAATAAACCGCGAATTATTTTATACAAAAAAGGCGAAAAATTAATCAATAACAGTAAAAGTATTGAAAAAGAAATTGTTGATCCTTTTCGAAAAATTATTGCGGTTTCGAATATTTACCTCAACGAAGGATCAATTGATGTTGTTTCTTTAGACACGGAAAAACCTATTTTCAGCATAAAAAAAATTCTTTTAAAACTTGAAGGCATTTTAATTACTGATGCTACTTTAAAAGAAAAAATTCCAATTCGATATGAAAAGTACGCTCTCGTTTGCGACAGCTTGTTTTATAGACCAAATGGTTTCTATTACATCAATATTGGAAAAATAAGTACCGAAAAGAATTTTTTAAAGATTAATAATTTCTCTAATCTTCCTCAATTTGAACGATACGAATTTGTAAAACGTCTAGAAAAAGAAAAAGACATCTACAATTTGAAATTTGATTCGGCTCAAGTTGCAAAAATGGATTGGGGTTTCAAAAATGATCGTTTTTATTTCAAAGCAAATTCGCTTCTAATTCATCATTTTGATGCCAATATTTACCGCGGAAAAATGCTAAAAGACGATCCAAGCAAAAAATATCTTTACAATCATTTATTGCGAAATCTAAAATTTCCGCTTCAGATTGATACTTTACAGGTTCTTAAATCGAAATTGGTTTATGAAGAAGAACTTGATGTTTCTAAAGGGCCCGGAGTTTTAACTTTCGATAAGTTCAATCTTCAGGCAACCAATTTAAAAAGTGGTTTTGGTTTAAAAAAAACAGACGACGTAAAAATCAAAGTCAAATGTATTTTTATGAAAAACTCTCCTCTTAATGTCGATTGGAGTTTTAATGTTTTAGATAAAAGTGATGGATTTCATATTCAAGGTATAATTTCGAATTTTAACGTTGAAGGAATGACGAGATTTACAAAACCATATATTAACACCACTTTTACTGGAACTTTTAATAAATACCGTTTTAATTTCTATGGAAATGATAACGGATCAAAGGGAAATGCTTCTTTAGATTATGACGACCTCAAAGTCAAATTATATAAAAAGAATAAACCCGAAAAAGAGGCAAAACTCAAAACAGCTGTTGCCAATTTATTAGTCAAAAACGATTCGAAAGACAAAACCAAAACTGCAGAAGTCGAAGTTGAACGGCTTCAAGACAGATCTTTCTACAATCTTTTGTGGAGAAGTATTGCAGAGTCTTTGAAGAAGATTTTAATTTAATATATTATCCTTTAGCCACGAATTGCACAAATTGACACTAATTTTTTATCCATATTGTGAAAAAAAGAAAAATTCGAGAAAATTTGTGCAATTCGTGGCAATCTTTTTGCAGTATCCGCAATCCCTTTCAAACCTGACATTTATCAGGTTTTAGGAGAAAATATTTTTTTTCATTTGCTTCTATTTTAATCTGAATACAAATGACAAAAAAAAACCTGCATACTTTTCATATTCCGGTAATGGGATTGGCTTATACTATAGACAGTCCGATTAGAGTCGCGCAGTATGGAATTTCATCGGTTGTGGCTCTCGCAGACGATGATTTAATTGAAAAGATGCGTAATTTTTACAGCACAAAATTCAATATCCCATACGAAGAAATTACTCAAAAATTTCATGATTATCGTGCTGAAAGAATTACCTCCTATTTAAATTTAGTCGACAAGATTGTAAAAGAGAAGTTCGAGAATTTCAAGATAGAATTGACAGAAAGTAAAACGGCTTTAGAAAATTTCATGTCGATGCTACCGAATACTTCTGATATAAAAAAAGGATTTCAGAATTTACTGGATGACGGAATTGCTTTTAAAGAAAACATTCAAAATTACATCGAAACGCATCTTTTTCCAGGAGAAATTGACGTCAATATTATGACGAAATTAGACAAAGATAATTTCATTAAAAACGAACAGCTACCAATCGAGTTTAATGATGCTCATGCTGCTTTAAGAGGTTTTGCCAACAGCAATTTAGAATCTTCTGTTGTACTTTCTGCAGGAATGAATCCGAGGTTGTTTGGTTATTTCGAAAATTTCAAAGATTTTTTCCCAAATGAAAACAACCAACTTAAAAAGAAAATCATCTTAAAAGTAAGTGATTTTAGATCGGCCATGATTCAAGGAAATTTCTTGGCAAAAAAAGGACTTTGGGTTTCAGAATATCGAATCGAATCGGGATTAAACTGTGGCGGACATGCTTTTGCTACCGATGGACTCTTATTGGGTACTATTTTAGAGGAATTCAAGCAAAAAAAAGATCAATTGGTACAATCGGCTCATGATTTAATGATTAAAGCTTTACAGGCCAAAAATCAGCCTATTCCCGAAAATCCTTTAGAATTAAAAATTACGGTTCAAGGCGGTGTTGGTACTGCTGCAGAACATGAATTTTTATTGGACGAATATCATGTTAATTCTGTTGGTTGGGGTTCACCATTTTTATTAGTTCCTGAAGCTACTTCTGTAGACCAAGAAACTCGTAATTTATTAATGAAAGCCAAAGAAGATGATTTTTATTTAAGCAATATTTCGCCTTTGGGAGTTCCTTTTAATACTTTGAAAGGAACTACAAACGAATTCTTAAAACAAAAACGAATTCACGAAAATAAAGCTGGAAGTTCATGTCCGAAGAAATTTTTAGCCTTAAGCAAAGAATATGATCCGCATGGAATTTGCACGGCTTCAAAAAAATATCAGGATATAAAACTGGAAGAATTAGAAGCAAAAAAAGATTCTTTATCTGCTGACGAATTTGACAAAAGCAAAATCAAAATCACCGAAAAATCATGTTTATGCGTTGGTTTGGCTAATGCTTCATATCTAGAAAATGATATTAAAATAAAAGGTCAGGCACAAGGCGTAGTAATTTGCCCTGGACCAAACTTGGCTTATTTTGATCAGGAAGTTTCTTTGAAAGACATGATCCAGCATATTTACCAAGGAAAATCGGTTATTAGAACTGAGCGCCCAAACTTGTTTATAAAAGAGCTCAAAATGTATATTACTTATTTTAGAAATGAAATTCAATCGGTTTCTGGAGAATTTACAGCCGCTCAGCTTAAAAAATGGAATTCTTTTAAATCTAATCTGTTAGATGGAATTGAGTATTATAAAAATTTATTTGAATCGACGACAGTCTTTAAGGGTGATATAGATCAACTCGATTCTTGTAAATCAGAATTAGTTGGTATAAAAATTCCCGTTTCAGAGTTGGTTTAAAAATGAAAACCCCAAATTATTATCTAATTTGGGGTTTGTTTTTATTTATAGAATAGCTATTCTTTCTTTTTGTTTTTACTGTCAATAACGGCTCCAGTTCCTGTTCCCACTGCAGCTCCGGCTAAACCACCAATAATGGCACCTTCTCCTTTTTTCTTACTGACAATTGCACCAGTTGCCGCTCCTACTCCAGCACCAATTACAGCACCTTTAGCGGTTGCGCTCCAACCTTTCTTTTTAGTTGGCGTCGCTGCTGTTGCATCTTGCTGATGTACTACAACGACTTTCTCTTTCTGGGCTTCGATCTTCTCTTCATTTAATTTCGCCATTTCAGTCTTCATCGAATCGATAACACGCTGTTTGTTAATCTCAACTTTCATTGAATCAATGCTGGCTTGTTTGGCTTTATTTATATCTTCTTTGTTTTGTTGCTGACAAGAAGTTAAAAATATCACGGTCAATAAAATATATAAGCCTTTCATGATCTTGTAATTTTAAAATTATACATTACAAAATAAGCAATATCTGCTATAATGCTTATTACAGAATTTTTTTGAAAGTTTATAAAATTACGCTAAGGAATATTCTTTCAGGAACATTTTATTTCTAAAAATCTCGTAAGTTTAATTTTAAGTTGCTTCCAGCTTTAGTTATAGGACAAAATTGACAAATAAAAAAGGCTTTAGCCAAACTGATTATTTGGGCTAAAGCCTTTCTATTTTGATTCAAAATAACCTCCAGCTAAAGCTGGAGGCAATTCATATAATAATTTAAAAAACTTTGCGTCTTAGCGATTTTGCGAGCAATTACTCTTACTTTGCTAAAATCCCTTTTTTCAGAATTTGTCCAAAGTCATACATATCTTCATAAGAACAATATAACGGAACTGGTGCTAGACGAATAACATTTGGTTCGCGCCAATCAGTAATGACACCATTTTTCATTAAATAATCAAATAAAGCCCTTCCTTCTCCGTGCAAAAATACAGACAGTTGTGAAGCTCTTTCTTCTGGATTTGAAGGCGTAATAATTTCGAAAGTACTTTCTACTTCTTTATCAATTTCGTGAAGAATAAATTCTAGATACGAAGTAATATGATCACGTTTTGCAATTAAAGCATCCATTCCAACCTCAGCAAACATTTCTACTGAAGCTAAATATGGCGCCAATGAAAGAACCGGAAGATTACTAATTTGCCAGCCGTCTGCTCCGTGAACAGGATCAAAAGTAGGTTCCATTTTAAAACGGCGTTCTTTGTTGTGTCCCCACCATCCTGCAAATCTTGGCAGATTTGAATTATGATGCTTTTCGTGAACGAAGCATCCAGAAGCATTTCCTGGTCCTGAGTTCATATATTTATAACTGCACCAAGCAGCAAAATCTACATTCCAATCGTGAAGTTCTAATTTGATATTTCCAGCTGCGTGTGCTAAATCCCAACCTACTTTTGCACCAGCTTTTTGTCCCGCAGCAGTTATGGTTTTAATATCGAAAACTTGTCCGGTATAATAATTTACTCCACCAATTAAAACCAAAGCCAGCTCATCACCAACTTCTTCAATTTTAGCCAAAACATCTTCTAAACGAATATTATGTTCTCCTTCGCGACGCTTGATTTCTACAATTGCATCTTCTGGTTTGTATCCGTGAAAGTTTACTTGACTTTGAAACATATATTGATCTGATGGAAAAGCTTTTTCTTCACAGATAATTTTATAACGTGTTTTAGTTGGCTGGTAAAAAGAAACCATTAATAAATGAAGATTTACTGTCAAAGTATTCATCACCGTAACTTCAGACGGAAGCGCTCCAACAATCTTACTCAACGGTTCTGCAAATCTTTCCTGATAATCCCACCAAGGTTTCTCGGCATAAAAATGACCTTCAACTGCCAATTCTGCCCAATCGTTCATTACTTCATCAACATAAGCTTTGGTGCGTTTTGGCTGTAATCCTAAAGAATTTCCAGTAAAATAGATAACTCGTTTATCATTTACTTTAGGAAAAATAAATTGATCTTGATAATGTTTTAATGCGTCTTTCGAATCTAGCTCTCGTGCAAATTCGCGTGTATTTTGAAAAGTCATTGTTTTTTGTTTTGCTTGCTAAAATAACAAAAATTGTTTGTTTTGTTTCAGGTTGATATGCTTTGTGTGTTTTTTAACGCAAAGAACGCAAAGTCTTTTTTTTATCAAGGCTAACGTTTATAAACGCTAAGTTCGCAAAGCTTTGCGTTCTTTTGTTTCTGGTAAACATATACTGAGCAAAAAAACTTTGCGTTCTTTGCGTTTAAAATTTCTCAACGAATGTCAAACTTGAAACCTGAAACTTGAAACAATTAAAACAAAAAACCCGACAAGTCTCGAAAACTCGTCGGGTCTTTTATATGATAAATTCTAATTAAAGAATTAACATCGCATCTCCGTAAGAATAGAATTTGTATCCTTCTTTGATTGCTTCGTCGTATGCTTTTTTCATTAAATCATGTCCACAGAAAGCAGAAATCATCATTAATAATGTTGATTTTGGTGTGTGGAAATTTGTAATCATACAGTTTGCAATACTGAAATCGTGAGGAGGGAAAATAAATTTATTTGTCCATCCTTCGTAAGGATTTAAAGTATTAGCAGAAGAAACAGAACTTTCGATTGCACGCATAGAAGTTGTTCCTACAGCACAAATACGTTTTTTCTTTGCTTTTCCTTCATTAACGATATCACAAGCTTCTTGAGTAATGATTAATTCCTCAGAATCCATTTTGTGTTTAGATAAATCTTCAACCTCAACTGGATTAAAAGTTCCTAAACCAACGTGTAAAGTTACCTCAGCAAAGTTCACTCCTTTGATTTCTAATTTTTTCAAAAGGTGTTTTGAAAAGTGTAAACCAGCTGTTGGTGCTGCTACAGCTCCTTCTTCTTTTGCGTAGATTGTTTGGTATCTTTCAGCATCTTCAGCAGTTACTTCTCTGTTGATGTATTTAGGAATTGGAGTTTCTCCAAGTTCTGTCAATTTATTTCTGAATTCTTCATAAGAACCATCGTATAAGAAACGTAAAGTTCTACCACGAGATGTTGTATTGTCAATTACCTCAGCAACTAACGAATCGTCATCACCAAAATAAAGTTTGTTACCAATACGGATTTTTCTAGCAGGATCTACTAAAACGTCCCATAAACGTTGCTCTGAATTTAATTCTCTTAATAAGAAAACCTCAATTCTAGCTCCAGTTTTTTCTTTGTTTCCGTACAAACGTGCAGGGAAAACTTTTGTATTGTTAAGAATTAAAACGTCTCCGTCATCAAAATAGTTGATCACGTCTTTAAACATTTTATGTTCGATAGTGTTTTTTTTACGGTCAATTACCATTAAGCGAGATTCGTCTCTGTTTTCTGCTGGGAATTCAGCCAAAAGTTCTTTCGGTAAATTGAAATTGAAGTGTGATAATTTCATATTTGAATTGTTGATTTTAGAGTGTAGCTTTTAGATTTGTTTATCTAAAATTTTAAATCGGTTGCAAATATACGATTGTGAAATAGGCGTTGTCAAGTGTTTTGCCTTTTATTTTCAAAAGTCCTTGATTTTGTGGCATTTTCAGAACCATTAAAAATGTTTTTTTCTATAAAAAACATTTTCAACATATTATTGTCATTTCGACGAAGGAGAAATCTTCGCCAGAAACTCGACAAAGATTAGATTTTGATTGCGGAGCTACTTGCAAAGATTTCTCCTTCGTCGAAATGACAAACTTTGCGATTATATTCAAACTTGGACATAAAAAAACCTCTGGTTGAAACCAGAGGCTATGTTTTATTATGCTTTAATTTAAATGAACTTATATTTCTTATATGGTTCAAAAAAAATTACAATTCTGAAATTTGAAAGTTCAATGCTTTTAAATCATTCCAGAAATCTGGGTATGATTTAGAAACTACTTCAGCGTCATCAATAATAACCGGAACTTTGATTGCTAAAGGCGCAAATGCCATTGCCATGCGGTGATCGTTGTAAGTCGCAATATGAACATCGTGATTAATAGCTCCTGAGCGCTCTAAAGTTAAACTATCATTGGTTACAGAGATATTTGCTCCTAATTTTGTAAGCTCAATTCTTAAAGCTTCTAATCTATCTGTTTCTTTAATTTTTAAAGTATGAAGACCTGTTAAGTGACATCCAATTCCTAAACCTAAACATGTTACAACAATTGTCTGCGCAATATCTGGAGTATTATTCAATTCAAAATTTACATCTTGATAATTGAATCCAGCAACTTTCTCCAAAGTCATTTTATTGTTTTGGAAAGTCGTTTTCACACCCATTTTTTCATAAAGAGAAACTAATTCTGAATCTCCTTGAAGGCTATTTTCTTTATAACTGCTCAAAGTAATTTTAGCAGATTCAGATAAAGCTACTAAACTAAAGAAATAAGAAGCTGAACTCCAATCCGATTCTACAACCATTTCTTTTGATTCAACTGATTCTTTAGGAAAAACTTTAATTACATTTCCTTCAAAGCTTGTTTTAATATCTAAATCATTTAGCAAAGCCAAAGTCATTTTGATATACGGAATAGAAGTAATTTCTCCTTCTAATGTCAATTCTAAACCGTTATCTAATTTAGAAGCTACTAATAAAAGTGCTGAAATATATTGACTGCTCACATTTGCTGCCAAGTTCACTTTTGAAGCCGTAACTTTTTTTCCTTTAATTCGAATTGGCGGATAACCTTCTTCCTTTTCATAAGAGATTTCAACACCTAATTGTCTTAAAGTATCAACTAAAATTTTGATTGGGCGCTCCTGCATTCTGCTGGATCCTGTCAAAACCACTTCTCTTCCCTCGTTAACAGAAAAATAAGCAGTTAAAAAACGCATTGCAGTTCCAGCGTGGTGAATGTCTACGATTTCGTCATTTCCTGCCAAAGCTTTTTGCATTACTTCGCTGTCATCAGAGTTTGAAGTATTGGCTAAAGTAATATTTGGGAATAATGCTTTTAGTAATAACAAACGGTTCGTTTCGCTTTTTGAACCAGTAATATTGAGTTGCGAATCATCAATTATGAATGGTGAATTCGTCGTTAATTTTAAATTCATGATATTAGTTATGAGTTGCGAATTATGAGTAACATAATCCAAGCGTGCAATTTACCACTCCTCGCTCGTAAATCAAAATTCACGCTGAAATTTCACAATTATTTCAATTTATCATTGTTTTTGTGACGATCTTTATCTCTAACCGATTTCAGATCCATTTTTTTGTCGAAAGCAGCTTGTAAATCAATTCCTGTTTGATTCGCTAAACATAGTACAACAAAAACAACGTCTGCCAATTCTTCTCCTAAATCTTTATTTTTATCACTTACTTTCTCAGATTGTTCTCCGTAACGGCGGGCAATAATTCGGGCAACTTCTCCAACTTCTTCTGTTAGCTGTGCCATATTGGTCAATTCGTTAAAGTAACGAACACCGTGTTCTTTTATCCAAGTATCAACATCTAGCTGTGCATTTTTCAAATCCATCTTCTATATCTTTTTTAGAATTATTTTTTCATTTTGGCTAAGGATCATCTTCTGAAAAAACTCTTTTACCATTCCGTAATCCTCTGTTGCAAAAATACTATTGTTGATTTCTTTTTGGCTCACAATTTGAATTTTGTTTTCTGTAATTGAAAAATTTAAAATAAACGACATCTGTTTGTCCTCTGAAGTTATCTTTACCGGTTTTGAAATAGATTCCACAGCATAACCTTCTGGAATCTGAATACTAAAATTATACTTTTCCATGTTTTTATATCCAAAATAAACGAGCATTTGTTTTCTTTCCTGATTAAAAGGTTTTTGCTTCGGGTAAAAAATAATAAACTAGGAGAAATCTCAGCATAATATTTTTAAATACGTTTTAAAACGATTTTTTCTGTTTCTTTCGCAATCATCGCCTTATAATACTCTTTCAACATATCATACTTTTCAGCAGAAACAATTGCTTCATTTATCTGATGCAAAATAGACAATTGTAAAGTATCTCCATTGGCTGCAATATTAAATTTAAAAGTGCCAAGATTATCTTCCATTGTTATAGCGGCCGGAGCTGGAAATGTTTCCACTGCAAAACCTTCTGGGATTTTAATCGTAATGTTATACTTATCTGCAAAAGGATAACTAAAATCAACTGGATATTCTCGTACTTCTTGTTTAAAAGGGTTTTTGTCGTTGGTAAAAAATAGCATTGGGCTTACATAAATTTTTCCGCCTATCAGTTCACATAAATTATTTCCCGTAAAAGAATAAGTTTCAATTATAGGCAGTAACACATCATGCTCGTTTGTTTTTGAATAATCGCTTATTTCTATTTTATTATTTTTATTTTCAAGCTTTTCCAGATATTCCTCCTCTTTAAGGTTACTTATATTGTCTCTTGTTATCATGGCATTATAATCTGCATACTGTCTTCTGGTTTTTCCTGTCACCTTCCCATCAGATTCAATACTGTAAGTCATAAAAACATTGTCGCTAGATGTTTTTTCTGGCATCAAATTAATCATTTCAGATGTTCCATCCTTTCGTATTAATCTTCCCGACCAGTTTAAAACTCTTAAAGGCAAAATATTTGGAGTTGAAAATTTTTCGGATGCATCTAATAAAATATTTCCGTTTGGAGTTTCTACAGCTGCAATTACATAATTGAATGCCGTTCTGTTTGGGAATAGCGCAATTCCGTTAGAACGTGTGCTTACTAAAACTGGATTTGCTGTTAAACCAGAATAACGAAGCATTGCTGTAAGCATTAAATTAATATCGGCAATATTTCCTGTTTTCTCTTTATAAGCCTTTTTAACGCCACTATCACAGCTATAACCCGTATAATTATTCCATTTCACGTTTGATTTTACATGATTAAAAACCACCCAAATTTTCTCTTCTGGTGTTTTCGTTTCTGCTAGGAGTTTTTTCAGATCTTCTTCAAAATATCCTGTCTTATTCAATTCTGGACCAAAACTATCATAATCATAAATGGTTTTGACCACTGAATTCCAATCTGCAGAAAGTTGTTTTATGGGTTTATTAGGAAACTTTGTCATAGACAACTCATGAGAAACTGATGACATATAATTTTCTATATTATTTACATAGTCCTCGTCTTTCATTGCGGCAAAGTTTTCTGCAATATAAGTAGTTAACGTTTCTACATACTCGATTTTATCCTGATAAAACTCGGTCTTGGTCACTCCGCCTGCGAAGCCTCCTGTATTGTATCTTTCTTTTGAGTTTATAATGAATGATTTGTTAGATTTTTCAGAAACAACCTTAGGAAAAATATAGCCTTTTTGTGCTGGAGTAAAAACAAAATATTCAGGGACATATGTTTTAAATTCTGAATAATTTACAGGAATACTAGTTTGAAAATCCCAATCACGAATAAGAACATCTGGGCTTCTAACGCTATATTTAAATTCTATAATAGAACCTTCTTTAACGTTGGGCATAGTAATTTTTTTCTGGCTTCTAAATTTACTTACCGTCTCGTCAAATACTCCATCACTTTTTAGTTTTGTAGCTTCAATTTTACCTCCAACCAAATTATACGTTACAGCATCACTAACTGATACTTTTTCTTTAAAATCAGTATTGTAATAATACCAAATTGCTTCATTGGCCCAATTATACCCTTCTTTTTTATAGATTTTAATACGAGTTTCAACCTCCATGTAAGTTACAAAACCTAAATTCTGGTCATAGTCGATTCTTGCTTTTCCTCTTTTGTATAAAATAGCAGCTGAGGCAGATGAATCTTTTGGATGTATCTTTTGTTCAAGTTCAGCAATAGATACTTTTCCTAGTTTAAATTCTTGAGAAATTACTTTTTGACCAAGTAACAAGATCACAGATAGAGTAAATAGTTTTATAATTTTCATTGGTAATTTTTGATTTGTTTTGGGTTTATAATGGTTAGTTCTTGGTCAATATTATTTTGGCATTATCATTTCTGGAAACTTGTTCCATAAATAAGCGGTACTCATCATATTCTTTGTTAGAATATCTTCCTTTGCTTACAAACATGGATCTTTTGTAAGTTAATTTACTATTATCCTTTTTTATGATTTCGGTTTTGTATTCCCCAAATTTTCCTTTCAATTCATAATTGGATGGAAGGAATTCAATACTATATCCTTCAGGAAGATTGATCTCGATTTCATCTGTATCTAAATAGCCACGCTGAATTTGAAATGGATTTTTGCGATTTCGAACTCGTTTTATATTTCCTGTATACTGATTAAAAGCGTCAACCACAAAAATCATTTTATTACCTGTAAGTGTTCCATAATTTGTTGCGCTTAACTGGACATCTTCAGTAAAACAAATATTCTCTTTATCGTTGGCAAAAGTTATTTTACCTAATTTTAAGTTATTGATGTTATCCCAGTAATCTTTGTAATGTTCTTCTTTTTCGTTTGGTTGCATGGTTTCGACACGAGATTTAGAAGCATATTGACTTCCTTGCGATGCAATTTTTAATGTCCCTGAAAAATTGCCAACTCCATCAATTGTATATGTTCCTTTACCATTCTGAGTATTTCCATTATCATTGTAGATTTTAGTGCGAACAATTTCTCCCCCTTCTGGTTTCACAACCAAAACATCACGATCGTCTGTAAAAGTTCCTTGATAACCAAATGGATCATCCTGACTTGTGCATTCCAGCCAGATGTAATTATCATTATTCGGAATTGCCAAAATCATGTGATTTCCCTGCATCGAAACAAAATCAGATTGAATATCTGATTTATAACGATCACCATACAAAATAGTATTATATGACGGAACATCTACAACCTGCAAAAGTGCTTTTGTATAATTAGACAATGCTTTACAGTCTCCATAGCCCAAACGATCAACGTCATTGGCCAACATAGGTTTCCAGCCGCCAATACCAACTGCAATGTTTACATATCGGGATTTTTTCTGCACATAATCGTAAATGATTTTAGCTTTCTTTACAGGATCTTTTTCATCACCAACAAGCGCTTTGATTTTTGTTTTTGTTTCTTCTGGCAAAACAGTAGTTCCTGTTAAGATTTTATCTCCATACCATTTTCCAAATGCTTCCCAAGTAGTAGCATTTCCGTCAACTCCTTCCAAGTGGAAGTTTTCTAAACCCATCATAACTTTCGGGAAAAGATCTGAAGGAGAAGGACTAAGGTCTTCTTGTTTTTGAGCAACTATATTCGTTGCTATATAACTTAAATTGGTATCGGTATCGACTGTTTTTTGTATATTAAAATTATCAAATCGGAACTCTTTTTTCTTAAAGCCCAATCCTTTTGGGAAAGTAACATTCAAAACACATTTTTCCACACTTTCATAATAATTACCAATAAAATACCATTGCGGAATAAATGCTGTATTTGATGTTTCAGTTTCGCACGTAAAAGCGATTGTAAAAGGATATGAAATTGGAGTATAATCTAAATAAACCACTCGATTATCTGAAAAAAGAGTACTTCCGCTTACAGCGCTCTGATCTCTAAAGTCTTTTCTTTTGATTTTCTTTATTTCATTTCCTAATGCATCATAAACAATAGCTTCAATATTTTTTATTGAAGTTGTTTTATCATAATGACTAAAAGCATCAATATCTTTTAACCCTTTTTCATTAAAAACAGAAACAACCCTTTGAGTTTTGATAACCATGCTTCTTTGTGAAGCAATGACAATGTCCATCTGATCCAAGCGAAGAACAGAATTAGCATTTTGTGTTAAACTATCAGGAATAGAAAAGGTAGGATAAATGCTCTTTTGAGCAGAAATATTGGCACTAAATAATATAAAAAATAACGCGCAAAACAGGTTTTTCATTAGTAGGTATTTTCGTCAAATATATATTATTTTCAGAAATCCTTAACAAATGTTTAATAATATTTTATTCCCTATTTTTACTATCCACTACGATTGTAACTGGTCCGTCATTAATAAGACTAACTTTCATATCAGCACCAAAAATTCCGGTTTGAATCTTCTTACCCAACTCTTTTTCTATCACTCGAACAAAATTTTCATACATCGGAATTGCAAAATCTGGTTTTGCCGCTTTAATATAAGAAGGACGATTTCCTTTTTTAGTCGATGCATGAAGCGTAAACTGACTCACAACAATAATATCTCCGTCAATATCCTGCACTGAACAGTTCATAACATCATTTTCGTCTCCAAAAATTCTCATTTTTATGATTTTTCCAGCAAGCCAATCAATGTCTTCCTGTGTATCAGCTTCTTCAATTCCTACTAATACTAATAATCCTTTTTTAATGTCTGCTGTTTTTTTATTGTCAACGGTTACTGTTGCTTCTGAAACTCTTTGGATTACAACTTTCATTTATTTTATTTTTTAGCCACAGATTAAAAGGATTAAAAAGATTTTAAATTCTAATGTTAGATGCACTGTAGTACATTTCTACAATTAGAATCGGTCTTACCTTCTGTTTGGAATTTGGATTTTTAAAATTGGATTTTTTTACTTTCTCGTTTCATCACTTGCAGCGCGATCTTCTCCATAGGTATCAGTACGATAATGTTCTTCGTCGCCTTCAAGAATTTTAAGATAACTGTTGTAGCGTGACCAAGCAATTTCATCTTTTTCTAAAGCTGCTTTTATGGCGCAATGCGGTTCTTCTTTATGTAAACAGTTGTTAAACTTGCACTGATCTTTGAGCTTGAAAAATTCTGGGAAATAATCGGTGATTTCTGTCGGTTCCATATCAACGATTCCGAAACCTTTAATTCCTGGAGTATCGATAATTCGTGCATCAAAAGACAAGTCGTACATTTCAGCAAAAGTAGTCGTATGCTGTCCTTGCTTGCTTTGCTCTGAAATTACAGAAGTTTTTAAGTGCAGACTTGGTTCTAAAGCATTTACCAAAGTTGATTTTCCAACGCCAGAATGCCCTGAAAACATACTTACTTTTCCGATCATCATTTCTTTCAGCTTGTCAATTCCTTTATTTTCTGTCGATGAAATTCGGAGACATTTATATCCTATTTCCTGATAAATATGCTGCAGATAAAGCTGATCGTCTAAAGTTTGTTCCGTTAAAGTATCAATTTTATTAAAAACAAGAACGGCTTCAATTCCATAAGCTTCAGCAGTTACCAAAAAACGGTCTATGAAACTAGTAGTTGTTGGCGGATTATCAATCGTAACCAATAAGAAAACCTGATCGATATTTGAAGCAATAATGTGAATCTGCTTTGACAAGTTAACCGATTTACGAACGATATAATTTTTTCTTTCGTGGATATTATGAATCATTCCAGTAACAGCATCAGATGTTTCTTCTAATTCATAATCAACTATATCGCCTACAGCAATAGGATTGGTACTTTTAATTCCCTTAATTCTAAATTTCCCTTTCATACGGCATTCCACAAAATCTCCATTTTCAGATTTTACGGTATACCAGCTTCCTGTAGATTTATAAACGGTTCCTGTCATTCTTTAATTTTAGATTGCTGATTTTAGATTTTTAGATTCCTCTTAAAACTAAAAATTTTAAAAGACAAAATTACAGTTTTTCTAATGGAAAGTTATTCAATCCATTATTTAAAAATTCATTGGCACTACAATTTAAAGAATTAGACTAAAAAACTTATTAAAGTTATTTAATAAACCAAATACTATTATTTAAAATAATTGCATTTAATTAACAAATATTAAACTACTTTTAATATTTTTATAACAGAATTTTCTTAAGTAAATCTATCTATTAACAAAAAAAGTAAAAATGAAAAAAAGCAAACCAAACCCAAATCACACCAAATTCAATCTTTATGGATTAACAAAAATTCTTTTTTTAGTAATTACTCTTCTATTTTTAGCAAGTTGCAGTAATGAAAAAGAGGATGGAGAACTTAATCCTTCATCAAATTCAACAAATAAGGTTTCGAAAGAAACTATTATTTTAATTGCTCAAAATTTTTTTAAGAATACAAGTATTACAGGAAAAAATGTAATACAAAATAGAACTATCAAAAGCACAAAGGAATATGTTACATCAAAAAAAGAAAGTGCTTTTTATGTTATAAATTATAACGAAGGCGGATTTATTATATTGGCTGCTGATAATCGAGTAAGTCCAATTTTAGCCTATTCTGATTCAGGAAATTTTGCGACTACAGATCAGCAAATTATTCCTCCTGTAGCTTATTGGATGGAAGGACAAAAAAAAGAAATTCAAGCCAAAATTAGCAACAATCAAGTTCAAACCAAAGAAATAAAAAGTGAGTGGAACGCTATTACAAATAAAAGCACTGCTCAAATAAAAACAACTAGTAAAACGTCTTATGTTGAGCCAGAAGACCCAACAAGCTGCCCAGATTATTCTACTTATGTTAAAGGTCCACTTTTAACAACAAATTGGGGGCAGGGCGATGGATATAATAATCTTTTAGCTTTGAACTGTTCTCATGACTATTATTTTGGATACAAAGCGGCTACAGGTTGTGTTGCCACCTCAATGGCGCAAATTATGCGCTATTTTCAAAAACCTAATACCTACAACTGGAATAATATGCCAAATAATGGGCAATATGGATATGGAACTTATGACATACAACTTTTAATGAAGAATGCAGGTGCTTCAGTGAATATGTCATATGGATGTGGCTTATCAAGTGCAGTTACAGCAAATGCTGCAACCGCTTTAAAAAATACATTTGGCTATCACTATGCAACATTTGGCAATTTTAATTTAAACACTGTTATTCAAAATCTTAACAATAACCGACCAGTTATTTTAACAGGAGGAACAAATTCTGGTGGAAGTTATGTAAATGGACACGCATGGGTTTGTGATGGCTATAGTCAAACTACAATTTATCATAAGGATGATTATGGTGTTTGTCTGGGAGCTAGCACATATCAAGCAATTTTGCATATGAACTGGGGTTGGGATGGTGATTACAACGGTTATTATAGTGTCGGAAGCTTTAACCCTGGAACATATACTTTCAATTATCAAAATGGAATGTTATACGATATTGGTCTTTAATTTATTTTATTAATTTGAAAACTCTATTTTTTATTTTTCTAATCTTAATGGGAACATCAGAACATAACTCGCGTCCTACAGATCAAGCAACTGTATTAGGAAGAAGTATAGATATTGAATTAAAAAACAAAATTGGTATTAATTTGTTGGGAACTGAGAAATTCCCAATTACAGGAATTTTGGTCAAATATTATAGTAATGATTTGCAACCTCCACAAGCAAAGAGCAGTATAATTTTAGACAATCCTAATAATATATTATTTATAGATCAAAGAGAATCTAAATATGTTAAGGTATTTTTAAATTATTCAAAATCTGAAGATTTCCCCATGACTTATATTCATTGGAATAAAACTGATATAGATACTATTAAAGCAAAATATAAAAAAAATGAAAATTCTATAGTACTTGAGAAGTTGTGGATTTTCAAAAACAATTCGTGGGAAGAGATCAAATCAAAACCGTTGGTTCTAATTAAGTAAATCTTAAAGGCTAAATTCTATAAAAAGTATATAGAATTTAGCCTTTTTTAATTTTAATCATTTTTGGCAAAAAAAAATCCTCAAACTTTTTCCAAAGTGTTGAGGATTCTTAAAAAACAATCTATTTTTAATTAGTGCTATAATAAAATTTAGAGAATCGTTTTGCTTCAATTTAAATTAACTTATATCACTTATATGTTTAAAGAAAATTATGCGTTGAAAATTTTCTCTTGGTGTCCGATACTTTCTTGGTGAATCGCTTTGAACATTCTTAAAACGAACTCTTCAGTAAGACCTTTTTTCTCACCTTCAAGGATCATTTTACCTAAGATTTCGTTCCAACGGTTGTTTTGAAGAATTGCAACGTTTGCATCTTTTTTCACTTGACCAATTTCGTCAGCCACTTTCATACGTTTTCCTAACAACTCTAATAAGTTAGCATCCAAAACGTCGATGTTAGCTCTTAACTTAGTCATTTTTTGGCTGTACTCATCTGTAGTATCATCCGTTTTTCTGATAGTCAAATCTTTGATGATTTGTTTCAAAGCATCTGGAGTTACTTGTTGTGCAGCATCAGACCAAGCGTTGTCTGGATCGATATGAGTTTCGATAATCATACCATCGTAGTTCAAGTCTAAAGCCTCTTGAGTTACTTCAAAAATCATTTTACGATCTCCAGTAATGTGAGATGGATCGATGATTAATGGCAAATCAGGGAATTTATTTTGTAATTCGATAGCAATCTGCCACTCTGGAATGTTTCTGTATTTTGTTTTTTCGTAAGTAGAGAAACCTCTGTGAATAACACCTAATTTCTCTATTCCTGCCATGTGTAAACGCTCAACACCACCTAACCATAAAGCTAAATCTGGGTTTACAGGGTTTTTAACCAAAACGATTTTATCAGTTCCTTTTAAAGTATCAGCAATTTCCTGAACTGCGAAAGGGTTTGCAGTTGTACGTGCACCAACCCATAATACGTCGATATCGTGTTCTAAAGCTAGTTTACAGTGCGCTGCAGTCGCAACTTCTGTTCCCATTAATAAACCAGTTTCAGCTTTTGCTTTTTGTAACCATTTTAATCCAATTTCACCAACACCTTCAAATCCTCCCGGACGAGTTCTTGGTTTCCAGATTCCAGCTCTGAATACACTTACTTTTGAATCTTTTAATTCGTGAGCAATTTTCAAAACCTGATCTTCAGTTTCTGCACTACAAGGTCCAGCTATCACAAGTGGGTGATTTAAATTGAAATCTTCTAACCACTTTCTCATTTCTTTTTTATTTTCCATCGTTTTTATAGTTTACTTTTTTATAGTTATTCCGTTTAATATTTCTCTAATTTTATTTACGCTTTCCATTTCTTCAAAAATGGCGTTGTAATTGTCGTCTGCCAGCAAATCTCTAAATTGAGTTAAATTTGCGATATACCCTTCTAAGGTTTCCAGAACGTATTCTTTGTTTTGTTTAAAAATTGGTGTCCACATTGCGGGTGAACTTTTTGCCAAACGTACGGTACTTTCAAATCCACTTCCCGCCATATCAAAAATATCCTGTTCGTCTTTTTCTTTTATCATTACTGTTTTTCCGAGCATAAACGAACTGATGTGCGATAAATGCGAAACATAAGCAATGTGTTTGTCGTGCGAAATCGGATCCATATATCGAATCCTCATTCCTATTTCGCTGAAAAGCTGCAATGCTTTTTCCTGCAACTTGAAAGCGGTTTTTTCCACTTCACAAATAATGTTTGTTTTTCCGTTAAACAAACCTTTTATTGCTGCTGAAGGTCCGGAAAACTCTGTTCCTGCAATTGGATGCGTGGCAATAAAATTTCTTCTTTTTGGATGATTGGCCACTACATCGCAGATTGGCTTTTTGGTCGATCCTACTTCAAAAACTATCGTTTTATCTCCAACTGCATCCAGAACTTTAGGCAAAACCGTCAACGCTACATCTACGGGAACCGAAACGATTACAAAATCTGCTTTTTGTAAATCTTCGAAGCTTCCTGCTTCGTCAATAACTCCAAGATCAATTGCTTCCTGCAAATGTTTTTCGTTATTATCAATTCCGAAAATAGTCGCATTCGGATGCTTTTCTTTGATGTCTAACACCATCGAACCGCCTATTAATCCTATTCCTATTACGTATACTTTCATACTATCTTTTTAATTTCCAATTTTAAAATTCCAAATTCCAACCTTATTTACCGCAAAGGATTTACGCAAGGTTCGCAAAATCTGAAATCTAAAATCTGCATTCTAAAATCTAAAATCGATCAATCGCTTCCTGTACTTTTTCTTCTTTCACACACAATGAGAATCTGATATATCCTTCGCCGTTGCTTCCGAAAATCGTTCCCGGCGTGATGAAAATATGTTTCTCGTATAATATTTCGTCAATGAACTTCTCTGCTGATTCTATTCCTTCTGGCAATTTTGCCCAAACAAAAAGACCAACTCCTTCTTTATATACTTTACAGTTTAACTTTTCAGCCAATTTCTCCGTTAATTCTCTACGGCGTCTGTAAATTTTGTTTTGGTCTTCAAACCAAGATTTATCACATTTCAAAGCTGCAATAGCGCCTTTCTGGATTCCGTAATACATTCCGCTGTCCATGTTGCTTTTTACTTTCAGGACTGCATCAATAATTTCAGGATTTCCTAAAACCATTCCGACTCTCCAGCCTGCCATGTTGAATGTTTTACTTAACGAATTCAATTCTAAAGCCACATCTTTCGCTCCTTCAACTTGCAGTAAACTCATCGGATTATCATTCAAAACAAAACTATACGGATTGTCATTAATCAATAATATATTATGTTTTTTAGCAAAAGCAACCAATTTTTCAAATAACGCTAAACTTCCTCTGGCTCCTGTTGGCATGTGTGGGTATCCCAGCCACATAATTTTTACTTTCGAAAGGTCTAATTTTTCTAAAGCTTCAAAATCCGGTTCCCATCCGTTTTCTTCTTTTAAATCGTAATAAACCGGAACTGCCTGAACCAAATTAGTTACCGAAGTATAAGTTGGATAACCTGGATTCGGAATCAAAACGTGATCGCCTTCATTTAAAAATGCTAACGAAATGTGCATAATTCCTTCTTTTGAACCCATCAATGGTAAAATCTCATTATTCGGATTCACTTCAACACCAAACTGATCACGATAGAAATCCGCCATCGCCTGTCTCATTTCTGGTAATCCCTGATAGCTTTGATAGCCATGTCCGTTTTCGTCTTGAATTGCTGCAGCGACTGCTTCAATTACTGCTTTTGACGGACTCAAATCAGGGCTTCCAATTCCCATGTTGATGATCGATTTTCCTTCAGACATCAACTGACGAACTTCTCTTAGTTTTGACGAGAAATAATATTCTTCAACTGTGTCTAATCGTTTTGCTGTTGTAATCATTGTTTTTAATTTTTGCTATATGCTTTAAGCTTTACACTATATGCTTTTTCTTTTTTGACTTGTCACCCTGAGCGAAGTCGAAGGGCTTTCCAATTGGAACATGGGCTTCGACTTCGCTCAGCCTGACAAAACTTTTAACTTCTAACCTATAACTTTTAACCTTCTTAAGGTCTAGTATTCTTATATTCTCCCAACACTTTGAAATATTCTGCCATTATATTCAATAACGCTTTGGCTTTTGCAAAATCTTCGTATTTCTCGAATGTTACGTCTACGAAGAATGAATATTTCCAAGGAGTTTCAATTTTTGGAAGCGACTGAATCTTTGTCAAATTCAGTTTGCAGTCGCTCATTACATTCAAAACTGCTGCTAAGCTTCCTCTTTTGTGATCTAATTCAAACTTTACAGATGCTCTGTTGATTTCGCTTTCTGGCAAAAATGAATTTTGCTTTTTGATGATTACGAAACGAGTCATATTGTTTTTGATCGTTTGAATCGATGGCGCAATAATATCAAGATCGTACATTTCTGAAGCCGTTACACTTGCAATTGCAGCAATTCCTGTTAATTGTTTTTCCTGAATTCTTCTTGCTGTTTCTGCTGTATCTTTATCCTCAACCAATTTGATATTTGGATATTGTTTCAAGAAATCCATACACTGTAAAAGTGCCATTGGGTGCGAATGAACTTCTCTAATATCTTCAATTTTCTGACCTTTTAAAGCCATTAAATTCTGCTGAATATTTAAATAATGCTCTCCAATTATGTGTAAATTATTCTTGTCAATTAAAGCATAATTCGGAATAATTGGCCCTGCAATTGAATTTTCGATCGCCATAACGGCCTGATCAGATTTTCCGGCAATAAGGCTATCGATCAATTCTTCAAAAGACAAACACTCATCAATATCCACATTTTCAGAGAAATACTCTTTCACAACCTGATGATGAAATGATCCTTTTATACCTTGTATTGCAATTTTCGTTGTCATATAGTCAAAAAAAAATCCTGATTTGCATCAGGATTGTATATTAGTTTTATTTGTCTTAAAATTTTTCTCAAATAACCATAGCACAATCCTGACTTCTACTAAAGAAGAAATAAAAATTGTTGCTAAAATAAAAACGGTTACTTGCCATTTTGTTTGTGTTTTGTTTTAAATTCTCTGCGAATGTATAAATTATTTTTAGTGCACCAAAAAAAAGATTGCATTTTATGAAACAAAAAAGGATTTCTTAACAAATTTAGCAGGTTTTGTATGATAATATAAAAAAATCGGCTTAAAATGAGATATATACAATGGTAATTTTTAGATTCTAAGATTCTAAGTTGCTAAGATTCTAAGGTTTTTTCGCCACGAATTCACGAATTAGCGCAAATTGTTGTGGTTATTTAATTCTAATTACACAGATTTTAAAATAAAAATCGTGAATTCGTGGCAAAAAAAAAGCAGCTATCATTACAATAACTGCTTTCTATAAATTAAGAATAAATCTTTCTTCTTTATTCTATCTTCTTTTATCTGATAAAAAAATTAAGACCCACACATCTCACAATCCTCAGGATCTGCAGCTTGTGCCTTAAGCAGCATCGCTTTGTAATCCTCAACACTGATTGCTTCAGTTTCCTGAACTAAAGATGGAGCTGTTTCTTCTTTTTTATCGTTGTTCAATGTGAATTTAATCGCATCTACAGCCGCTTTTGTTCTTAAGTAATACATTCCAGTTTTTAAACCTGACTGCCAAGCGTAAAAGTGCATTGACGTTAATTTAGAATAGTTTGCATCCTGCATGAACAAGTTCAACGATTGCGACTGGTCAATGAAATATCCTCTTTGGCGAGACATATCAATAATATCTTTCATCGACATTTCCCAAACTGTTTTATAAAGATCTTTCAAGTCTTGCGGAATAATATCAATATTTTGAACAGATCCGTTATGACGCATAATTTCTTGTTTCAATGACTCGTTCCATAAACCTAGTTTTACTAAGTCTTCAAGTAAATGTTTGTTTACTACGATGAACTCTCCAGACAATACACGACGCGTGTAAATGTTTGAAGTATATGGTTCGAAAGCTTCGTTGTTTCCAAGAATCTGAGAAGTTGAAGCTGTTGGCATTGGCGCAACTAATAATGAGTTACGAACTCCGTGTTCCATCACTTCTTTTCTTAAAGAAGCCCAATCCCAACGACCTGATAATTCTTCATCTTTCATTCCCCACATATTATGTTGGAATTCTCCTTGTGACATTGGCGAACCTTCGAAAGTCGAATACGGTCCTTCTTCTTTTGCCATTTCCATAGAAGCAGTTACGGCTGCGAAGTATAACGTTTCGAAAATCTCTTGGTTCAACGCTTTTGCTTCGTCGCTTGTAAACGGCATACGCAACATAATGAAAGCATCTGCTAAACCTTGCACTCCTAATCCAACCGGGCGGTGACGCATGTTTGAGTTTTCAGCTTCTTTTACTGGATAGTAGTTTCTGTCGATTACTTTGTTCAAGTTACGAGTTACACGTTTTGTAACATTGTAAAGTGCTTGGTGATCAAACTGTCCATTTTCGATAAACATTGGCAATGAGATTGAAGCCAAGTTACAAACTGCAATTTCATCTTTAGATGTAAACTCCATAATCTCTGTACACAAGTTAGAAGAACGAATTGTTCCTAAATTCTTGTGGTTCGATTTGCGGTTTGCTGCATCTTTGTACAACATATATGGTGTTCCAGTCTCGATTTGTGACTCAAGGATTTTCTCCCATAATTCACGAGCACGGATTGTTTTTCTTCCTTTTCCTTGAAATTCATAATCTGTATACAATGCTTCAAATTCGTCTCCGTAAACATCATATAAACCTGGACATTCGTTTGGACACATTAAAGTCCATGTTGAATCTTCCTGAACACGTTTCATGAATAAATCTGAAGTCCACATCGCGAAGAATAAATCTCTCGCACGCATTTCTTCTTTTCCTGTATTTTTCTTTAAATCTAAGAAATCGAAAATATCAGCATGCCACGTTTCGATGTAAATCGCAAAACTTCCTTTACGTTTTCCACCACCTTGATCTACGTAACGAGCCGTATCGTTAAATACTCTCAACATCGGAACAATTCCGTTTGAAGTTCCATTTGTACCGCGAATATAAGATCCTGTTGCACGAACGTTATGAATAGAAAGTCCAATTCCTCCCGCTGACTGCGAGATTTTTGCTGTTTGTTTTAATGTGTCGTAAATACCATCAATACTATCATCTTGCATTGCCAAAAGGAAGCAAGAAGACATTTGTGGTTTTGGAGTTCCAGCATTGAACAACGTTGGCGTTGCATGCGTAAAGAACTTTTTAGACATTAAATCATAAGTTTCAATAACCGACTTTAAATCGTCTAAGTGAATACCAACAGAAACACGCATTAACATGTGCTGTGGACGCTCAACGATTTTTCCGTTTATTTTAAGAAGATAAGAACGCTCTAAAGTTTTAAAACCAAAGTAATCGTAATTAAAATCTCTTGTATAAATAATATGAGAATCTAAAAAAGCAGCGTTATCCTGAATCACTTTGTAAACATCATCAGCAATTAATGGAGCATCTTGTCCATTTCTTGGATTTACGTAGTGATACATATCTTTCATCGTTTCTGAGAAAGATTTTTTTGTATTTGAATGCAGGTTAGAAATAGCTATACGAGCTGCTAATTGAGCATAATCAGGATGCGCAATTGTCATAGAAGCCGCCGTTTCTGCAGCAAGATTATCCAATTCAGAAGTCGAAACCCCATCATACAATCCTTCGATAACTCTCATGGCTACCTTAACTGGATCTACGAGCTCATTTAAGCCGTAACACAATTTTTTGATTCTTTCTGTAATCTTATCAAACATTACGGGCTCTCTGTGGCCATCTCTTTTTACTACATACATAAGCTTACCTTTTATAGTTATTGAAAAAATGAAAGTAACTAGAGAACGGACTCTAGCACTTAAACATTGCGTGTTTTTAAATTAATTTTAGAGAATTACCAAATTCTCAATAGTTACTCGTTTCAAATTCGAAAATCGAATTTAAATGCGTCAAAAATTGCTATTGAATCTACGACTTGGGGAAAGAGATTCAACCTTAAAATATTCCTGTAATCTTTTTTTAGTGTCTCTTGAAGATAGACACTAAAAGTATTTTTGTTGTCTAAAAATCTGCATCAAATGAAATTTTCTGAGCATCACTGTCATTGTTCATAACACCTGACTTTTGATACTCTGCAACACGTTTTTCAAAGAAATTAGTTTTTCCTTGAAGAGAAATCATGTCCATGAAATCGAATGGATTCGCTGATCCGTATACACGCTCGCATCCTAATTCTACTAGAAGTCTATCAGCAACGAACTCTAAATATTGTGTCATTAAAGTAGCGTTCATACCAATTAAACTTACCGGAAGAGATTCAGTAACAAACTGTCTTTCGATATCTAAGGCATCGACAATAATTTCTTTAATTCTTTCTTTTGGCACTTTGTTTACCAAATGGTGATTATGCAAGTGAACTGCAAAGTCACAATGTACACCTTCGTCACGAGAAATCAACTCATTAGAGAATGTTAAACCAGGCATTAAACCACGTTTTTTCAACCAATAAATTGAACAGAAGGCACCAGAGAAGAAAATACCTTCAACTGCAGCAAAAGCAATAAGTCTTTCAGCAAATGAATCAGACTCGATCCATTTTAAAGCCCATTCTCCTTTTTTAGCAATAGCAGGGAAAACTTCCAAAGCATTAAACAATTCTGTTTTTTCTGCTTCATCTTTCACGTAAGTATCAATTAATAAAGAATACGTTTCACTATGAATATTTTCCATCATAATCTGGAAACCATAGAAAAACTTCGCTTCTGCATATTGAACTTCGTTTACAAAGTTCTCAGCCAAATTTTCATTTACGATTCCGTCAGAAGCAGCAAAAAATGCTAAGATATGTTTAATAAAATATCTTTCATCATCATTCAATTTGTTATTCCAGTCTGTCAAATCTTGGTGTAAGTCGATTTCTTCTGCAGTCCAAAAACTTGCTTCCATCTTTTTATACCACTCCCAAATATCATGATGCTTAATCGGAAAAATAACGAAGCGATTTTTATTTTCTTGTAATATTGGTTCGATTTGTGACATGACAGATTCTGTTAATTTTTTTATTGAATTTTTACACATTCAGTGCACTACAAAGATTGTCAATTAACGTCAAAAATAAAAGCCAAACTTATTCACAATCGGACGTAGTTTTTAACAAAGGCTAAAATTTGAAAAATTTTTCAGACAATAATTAATTTACTGCAAATGAATGATTTAAAAGCTATTCTACACTTCAAAAGCCCGTAAAATATAGACTTTTTAGAATAAAAAGCAAGAATTTTTAAATAGTTTTAAAAAGTTTTTTTCGGGTCAAAACTTTATTTTTTTGAGCTAAAAAACGATCTCAAAAAAAGGTAATAATTACACTTTAAAGTTTATGAATTTTTGAGTTCTTCGGCTACTTTTTCTAGTTCCAAGTACCAGTCTTCGCCAAAGCGTCTTATCAGTGCTTCTTTTACAAATTTGTAAACCGGAACTTCCAATTCTTTTCCTAACGAACAAGCATCATCACAAATATCCCATTTATCATAATTGACTGCAGCAAATTCTGTGAAGTCTTTTACACGAATTGGATATAAATGACAAGAAACTGGTTTTTTCCAATCTACTATTCCTTGATTGTAAGCTTGCTCAATTCCGCAAAGTGCCGTTTTTCCGTCAAAAATTACATAAGCGCAATCTTTATTATCGATAAGCGGCGTTTCGAGATCACCATCGGTTCCTTTCACCCAAGTTCCTTGCGCTTCTATTGCATCAATTCCTTCTTTCCTCAAAAAAGGCTTTACTTTTGGGTAAATTTCTTCTAAAATTTTTGTCTCGGCTTCGTTTAAAGGCGCGCCAGCATCTCCATCAACACAACAAGCCCCTTTGCATGCTGACAAATTGCACACAAATTCTTTTTCGAGGATATCCTCTGATACTATGGTTTTTCCTAATTGAAACATTTTGCAAAGGTAACTAAAGATTCAGGAAATAAAAACCGCTCCTAATATATGTTCTTAGTCTAAATAACCTGACTTACAAACCCATTTTACATGAATTTATAATCTGATTTATTGAAAGTAAAAGCGCTCTTTTCTAAACTAACGCATTTCATTGTAGTCACTTTTTTGCTTTTTAGATCTTTCATCGTCATATCCATTAGCAAAGTACGCTCATCTGGTTTGAAGTAATTAATGAATTCATCAGGAATTTTCCAGCCTTTTTGATTTTTAAACATATCTCCAAAACTCACTTTTGCTTCGTTTGTGTAATAACAAATAATATCGTGTTCACTATTTGTCATTTGTATTCCTTTGCAATTGTATCCTAAAAAAGTTTTATTGGGCAATGTCTTAATCGTGTATTTTGATTTTTCTCCTTCCTTTTTTGCCATTGCCGAATAATCTGGCATTTTTGAAGCTGTAGCCATTTTGCTTTTACCATCACCAAACCCCGTCACCGTTATATTATTTTTAGAATCCATTATCATCATATTTTGTCCTTTTCCCTGATCTATATTCATTGCAAAATAAGAAGCATTTGGTTCTAGAAAATAATTTGCATTCATAGCCTTACCTTCATCTGTTTTAATTTCCATAATATATTTCCAACTAAAAGAATAAGAATCTGGAACTGCCGAAGGATCAACTTTGTTTTTACTATAATTTAAAACGGCATTTTCCATACTTGCATTTTGCTCAGCACTTCCGCTGTCACTTTGACCTTTTTGTTGTGCTGCTTTTTTAATTTGCTGCCAGATTTGGGCTTGTGAACTATTGTATGAAAACAACAAACACAAGAAAACTATAACACACATCATCTTTTTCATAATTTCCCCTTTTAAATTCACAACAAATTTACCAATTGATTTTCAGTAAGTTATAATTTTTAACGTTTGATTATATGAACTTTGCCAAATGAGGAAAACAAATAAATTGAGTTCAAAAATAAAACGTCCTTTTTTCTTCAAATCAACAACTCAAACAGTAAAATGTTACATATATCACATTTTACCTAACTGAACAATGTTTTTATAACAAAAATACATTCTAACGAAAAAACACCTAACTTTATTAACTACTTTTGCAGCAGTTTTTTAAACCCTAAAAATCAAAGCGATATGTTAGAAATCGATTTTAAAGAAATCATTACCGTTAGTATGGTACTTTTTGCCGTAATTGATATTGTTGGTTCGATTCCGATTATTGTGAATTTAAGAGCCAAAGTCGGACACATCGAATCTGAAAAAGCTTCTATTGTTGCTGGAGCTATAATGATTGTCTTTCTTTTTGTTGGAGAAGGTTTACTAAACTTAATTGGCATCGACGTTCATTCGTTTGCCGTTGCTGGATCGTTTGTTTTGTTCTTTTTGGCTTTAGAAATGATTTTAGGAATTAGAATCTATCGTGACGAAGAACCTGGATCAGCGTCTATTGTGCCTTTGGCTTTTCCTTTAATTGCGGGAGCAGGAACAATGACCACTTTATTATCCCTTCGTTCTCAATTTCATACTATTAATATTATCATAGCGATTGTACTAAACATTATCTTGGTTTACATCGTTTTGAAGTCTTCTAAAAAAATCGAAAACCTATTAGGAGAGAACGGACTGGGAGTGGTTCGCAAGACATTTGGAGTGATACTTTTAGCAATTGCTGTTAAATTATTCGCTGCTAATGTTAAAGGTTTGTTTGTCTAAAATTTATTTTTATAAATTTACCCCGTAAAATTTCTAAAATACAACTTTAAGGCAATTTCCCCATAAAGTTCTACTTTATTATTTTAGGCAAAAACAAAAACAACCTTATGAAAATTTTCACTTCAATCTTAGTGCTTTTGGCATTAGCTTTAATCGTTTTTAATATTACGCTATTAGACTTTCAAAACCCTTTCCAAGGAGATAGTATGGTAGCTTTTATTGGAATCGCCGCTTCATTTTGCGCTGTTTTGATTCTTTTGATTTTTAGAATTTCAAAGAGAATTGAAGAAAAAATGAATGACAACAGATAATATGTTTGATGTTTTAATTATCGGCGGAGGAGTGTCAGGAATGTCCTGTGCTTTGGTCTTAGGATCCGCAAAAAACAAAACTTTTGTTACTGATAAAAAAATCGGAATTTTTACCCACCAGAAAAATTCTTCTTTACAAGAGGCAATATTTTATAACGCTTACGGAATTACACCAGGAAAATTAGGTTCTGAACTTTTAACAGAAAGCACACAGGATTTAACGACAACTTACCCACACATTACTCAGATTCCAAATGAAAAAGTAATGAAAATTGAGGGCAGTTATCCTGAATTTACCGTAGTAACCAACAAAAATTCATACAAAACAAAAAATATCGTAGTTGGAATTGGCTCTGCCAATACTTTCGACATTGAAGGTTTAATTCAATTTGTTGAACCTCACAAAAAAGCACTTCCAGAAAAACAGCGTATTCAGCTTAAAAATGAAGATCATAAAGTTGCTGATGGCATTTATGCAATCGGAACTTTGGCTGGCTGGAGAAGTCAGTTGGCAATTGCTGCCGGAAGTGGTGCAGCTGTAGCAACAGATATTCTTACTTTATGGAATAACGGCGTGCAAACACACGCTCATGATAGCATTCGATAAAATTACTATTTGAATTTCACTTTATTATAAGTTGGCAATTCTGGTAAAGGCATTGCCAATGTATCTGTACGCATTGAAAAAGATATTATCGCTTTCTTTTTTTCAGCAAAAGAAAGAGTGTCTTTTATCTTTTCATATTTTCCTTCAATCTGATTTATTTTTAAAGCGACATATAATTTCTTTATAACGGAATCTATATTGTTCTTTTTCTGAAAATAATATTCATAATACTTTTCTTCGTTGTTAGAATGAACCACTTTTAGCCTAAACGTTGGAGAACTTTCCATACAGCCATCTTGTTTATACGAACTTATAAGAGCTTTGTTTTGATCAATTTCAGGTAAACACTTCACCAAATCAGTTATTAATTTCGCATCAACCTTCGAATAAAAATAAAATTCAGTTTTATTTGGAGAAAATTCGCAGACATAAGTTTGATTATCCCCATTTAAATTTATAATGGAATATAATTTTGGTTGAATATAAAATTTCCCTTTAAAAGATTCTGTAGGATATTTTAAATCCCAGTTATAACAGATAAGTTCAACACTTCTAATATCTTTTTGGCTTGAAGAGCATCCAAAACTAAAAAAGACAAAACCTATCAGAAGTTTTTTCATATATTAAAACTAGCCTCTTTTAATGAAATTAAATCTTTATTTAACCGAAACGATTTGGGTTACTTTAATATGGTTTTCATCTTCGGTTTTCCATTTTTCTCCTTTAACAGATACCACATCTCCAATTTTTAGTTGTTTGTAGTTTTGAGGTCCGCCTACGTTTACAATACTAATTGTGGCAAAATATACCTCTTTGACATCTGTTGTAATTTTGGCTGTGTAACCATCTTTACCTGCTTCTATGCCATCAACTTTTCCTGAAACTATAGCATTCGTGTCGTTTTTCATAGTTGTACAAGAGATTATAAAAGTCATTAGAAGTGTTAGAAAACTTATTCTTGTTAGGTTTTTCATGTTTTAAAAATTTAAATGTGAGTAATCTCCAAGATTACGATATTTTTTTTTTTGCCACAGATTAAGAGGATTAAAAAAGATTATAATCTGTGTTAATCTTTTTAATCTGTGGCTATATATTTTCAACCAAAATTTATGCCAGCTGAACACAGCTTCCTGCTATAACTTTTAGATTTTTTCCTATTTTTTTCCAGACTCTTATATACTTAAAAACTCCGTTAATTGGATTGCCATCATAAGCCCCTTTTAATGCAACTGTAACCGTAACCACAGCCGAATCGCCAATTATATTAACAATTTGATCTGAACCTTCTAAAGAATCAATTTTAATCTTTCCAGAACGGTATGTTTGTAAATCGAAATCTTTAGTGATGGTTTGTCCGTCGGGCATATTAAACAATAAATCATCATGAAGGATTGTTTCCAAAGCCATAACATCCGATTTTTTAATTGCAGTCAAGAGTTCGATTTCTGCATCAACAACGGTTTCTATTTTCATGATATAAGGATTGAAGTTATTTCTTCGGAGTAAGAATTGTTTTTATCATGGCATCTTCTTTTAAGATCACATCATAATAATACAATTCTCCATACAGCTGTCGTGCAAATTCAGCTGTAATATGGCGGTTTACCAACGCTTTTGTTTTATCCAATTTCAAATCCAAACCTGTCATCAAGATATAATTCTTGAATTTCTTAAAATATGTATCTGAACTTTTCATTTTAGCTAAAAACTCAGCAAAATTAGAGCCTGCAAAAGCATTTCTATTTTTATCTAATTCTTCAAAAACAAAATGTCCCACAATTCCTGTTTGCAGTAAATAAGCAACATTTTCATTTCCGTGCTCTGCTTCCATCGGCACAAAAACATCAGGAACGATTCCGCCGCCGCCATAAACTATTTTTCCTTTAGGAGTTTTGAATTTTAAAGAATCAGCCACTTTTATACTGTCTTTTGCATACAGTTCTCCTGTAGCAATTCTAGCTTCAGATTCTTTAAAGTATTCTTCGTTACCTTTTTTATACGGTTTTTGAATCGATCTTCCCGTTGGCGTATAATAACGTGCTACAGTCAATCTTACTGCAGACCCATCGTTAAAGTCCATTTCACGTTGCACTAAACCTTTTCCAAAAGAACGACGTCCTACGATAGTTCCACGATCATTATCTTGAATTGCTCCAGCTAAAATTTCACTTGCAGAGGCGCTATTTTCATTAATTAAAACATATACTTTTCCAGTTTCAAAACTTCCTGCTTTTGTGGCGTATGTTTTTTCAGTAGAACCGTTTTTACTTTTTGTAAAGACAATTAACTGTTTGTCTTTCAAAAATTCATCGGCAATTGCGATCGCCTCTTCCATATAACCACCGCCATTGTCGCGAAGATCAATTACAAGAGACTGAATTCCTTTTTGTTTTAATCTTGTTAAACCTGTTTTGAATTCGTTGAAAGTAGTTTCCGCAAAACGGTTTATTTTAATGTATCCAACGTTATTTCCAACCAGCAATGAAGCATCAACGCTTTTAATCGGAATGATATCTCGTTTTACTTTAAACTTTAGTTTCTTTTGTTCTGATTTTCTAAAAACCGTCAGCTCGATTTCTGAACCCTGAAGACCTTTTAATTTAGAAAACAAACTATCTGAAGGCAATTTTCTACCATATAATTTGGTTTTCCCTGCAAATAAAATTCGATCGCCAGATTTTATTCCTGCTTTAGCTGAAGGTCCGTTTTCAACTGGTTTTATAATCGCAACCGAATCTTTATACATATAAAAATTGATTCCGATTCCGACGAAATCTCCTTTCATGCTTTCGGCAACCTCAGCTTGTTCGCTTGGCGGAATATAAACAGAATGCGGATCTAATTTGGAAAGTATATTATCGACTGTAAGATTTACAATCGAATCGGTATTTACGCTATCAACATATTCTGTATTGATAAAATCAATGAGTTTGTTAAGTTTGGTTTTTGAGTAATTTTTAGCCAAAAGCTGGTCGCTTGCGGGAGCGTTCATCAAGCTTCCGGCAATTGTTCCAAGAGCAAAAGTAGCTCCTATTACTATTGGCAAATATTTTGGATTAAATTTCATTACTCTTCTAAAACAGGAATGTGCTCTACTTCTACACCTGCTTTTATTAAAAATTGAATTCCAGAATCATCACGATATCCATCTTTATACACCACTCTTTTTATTCCAGACTGATGTATTAATTTGCTGCATTCTTTGCAAGGCGAAAGCGTGATATATAATGTCGCTCCTTCGCAAGATTGTGTTGATCTTGCTACTTTCAGGATTGCATTTGCTTCGGCATGTAAAACATCCCAGCGTGTTAATCCGTTTTCGTCTTCGCAGCAATTTTCAAATCCAGACGGTGTTCCGTTGTAACCGTCAGAAATAATCATTCTATCTTTTACGATAATAGCGCCAACTTGTTTACGTTTACAGTAAGAAAGCAGACTCCACTCTTTTGCAATTCGCAGATATGCTTTATCGTATTTATTCAGTTTTTTTACTTCCATTTAAATTTATCTGTTCCAAATTGGGCTTTCAATAATCATCGGAATTACAACTCCAATAATAAAAGCCGACATTACAAGTGCCCAGTCACGTTTTGAAAAACGGAAAACTGTCTGCACTATATATGAAATTACCAGAACAACAAAAACTACTACTAGCTGAGCAGCTTCGATTCCTAAGGCAAATTCTCCTAAAGGCAACAATTTTGAGGTAGCTGAACCGCCTAAAATTGTTTTGAAATAATTAGAAAAACCTAGTCCGTGAATAATTCCAAAGAATAAAGTTATGAAAAATACCAGATTTACACCATCATTTTTTGAAGTCTTTCCTGCAGTAAATAAATGATAAAGAGCTGTTACCAGAATTGTAATCGGAATCAGGAATTCTACAACGTCTACTTTTATGGCAATTATGCCGTAAACTGAAAGAACTAAAGCCAAAGTGTGGCCAATTGTAAAAAGAGAAACCAATAAAAAAATTCTTTTCCAGTCTTTAAAAAGATACGGAACAGTTAAGGCGATTAAAAAAAGAACGTGATCGTAAGCGTTGATATCTAAAACGTGTTTCAATCCTATTTGAAAATAAATCCAAAATTGTGACATAGGTAATCTATAATTTAAATAATTAGGGGTTGTAAACTTACGATTAATTTTCAAACTTAAATATTGAAGACATTAAATCCTTCAATAAAGAAAAGTTAAATTTTATGAGAATTTTAAAATCGATAATTTAAAAATAAGGCTATATTTGTTTTACAAAAACTTTACAATTATGTCATTTTCAGAATTATTTGATAGCGAATTCAAGCAAAGAAACAAAGGACACTTTTCTGCTATTGTTCGTGTAGCTTTGGCTGATGGAGTTGTTTATCCAGAAGAAAAAGCCTTTTTAGATAAACTTGCTTCTCGTTTAGAAATTACAGAATCGGAATATGAAGAAATTCTTAGCGATCCATTAAAATATCCGATCAATCCACCTTATTCATATGTTCAGCGTTTAGAACGCCTATATGATTTAACAAGAATGGTTCATGTTGATCATCATCTTGAAGACAAACAAGAAGTATTATTGAAAAAAATAAGTGTTGCGCTAGGATTCACACCAAGCAACGTAGACTATATCATTGCAAAAGCATTGTCGTTGGTTGACAATAAAGTAGATGCAGATACTTTTATTTACGAAATGCAGCATATGCATAAATAGTATTCAGTTTTTGTACTGAAACTTGACTGTGAATGAAAATAAAAAAAACAAACCCGACAAGTTTAAAAAAACTGTCGGGTTTAATGTTTATAGTCAAAAATAATTTGAAACCTGAAACTTGAAACGAAAAAAACTTAATTCGCTTCAGCCATAAATTCCTCAGCTTTTTCTACCATATTATAACTTCCACAGAAGAAAGGCACTCTTTGATGCAATTCAGTTGGCTGGATTTCCATAATTCTTCCGAAACCATCTGTTGCTTTTCCTCCTGCTTGTTCTGCCAAAAATGCCATTGGATTACATTCGTAAAGCAAACGTAACTTCCCTTTCGGTGCTTTTGAACTTGTTGGATAAATATAAATTCCGCCTTTAATCATATTTCGATGAAAATCGGCTACCAGACTTCCGATATATCTTGAAGTATACGGTCTGTCTCCTTCTTCTTTCTGGCAGTATTTAATGTAATTTTTTACTCCTTGCGGAAAATGAACATAATTTCCTTCGTTTACCGAATAAATATTTCCATTTTCTGGAAACTTCATATTTGGATGCGAAAGATAAAAAGTACCTATTGCTGGGTTCAATGTAAAACCATTTACCCCGTGCCCAGTTGTATACACAAGCATCGTCGAAGTTCCATAAATTACATAGCCTGCTGCAACTTGATTGATTCCCGGTTGTAAAAAATCCTCGCTAGTTACCGGAGTTCCTATTGGAGTTACTCTTCTGAAAACAGAAAAGATAGTTCCCACAGAAACATTTACATCAATGTTTGAAGATCCGTCAAGCGGATCCATTAAGATCACGTACTTATTATTATGACTGTTGTCGCTCCCCTGAACAGTAATAAAATCGTCGTTTTCTTCAGAAGCAATACCACAGACAATCTCACGGTTTATTAACGTTTGGATAAATACTTCGTTTGCATAGACATCTAATTTTTGCTGGTCTTCACCTTGAATATTCTGTTCGCCTGCGGCTCCCACAATATCTACTAAACCCGCTTGGTTTACTTTATGATTGACCACTTTTGCTGCCAATCGAATAGAGTTGATAATTCGCGAGAGTTCTCCCGACGAATACTGAAATGCTTTTTGGTTCTCAATAATAAACTCTCCCAGTGTTTTATTGCGTTCTTCCATTTCTAAATCGTTATAGTTTTATTTTTAAGTCACAAATATCGCTTATTTTGTGAGAATGATTTAAAAATTATGTTGTTAGTTTGCTACTATTGTATATTTGCTAATAATCTGCAAAAAGCACTAGCTAAAATGAAGCTTTTTTAGATATTAAATAGTTAAAAATAGGAATATATGAATATTAGAAAAGGAAATCCTGAAGACATGAAATCGGTGTTAGGGCTTATTCAGGAGCTGGCTATATTCGAAAAAGAACCTGATGCGGTTGTCATTACAGAGGAAGATTTAGTGCGTGACGGTTTTGGCGAAAAACCATTATTTAATGTTTTTGTCGCAGAGATCGAAAACGAAGAAAAACAAAAAGAAATTGTTGGAATAGCATTGTATTATTATCGCTATTCTACCTGGAAAGGAAAGACAATTCATCTTGAAGATTTGATTGTAAAAGAAAAGATGCGAGGCACAGGTTTAGGTTCTGCACTTTACGCTGAAATCATGAAACAAGGAAAAAGAGATAATGTTAGAAGAGTCGAATGGAATGTTTTGGCTTGGAATACGCCAGCAGTGAATTTTTATAAAAATTCGGGCGCAAAAATCCTTGACGATTGGCAGGTCGTTCAAATGGATGAAGCTGGAGTTAATGCATTCTTAGAAAAATTATAAAAAAAATATTTAGCCACAGATTATACGGATTAAAAAGATTTTAAAATCTGTGTAAATCATTTTAATCTGTGGCAGAAGACAAAATACTAGGTTTCGGTTGGAATCTGAAATCTAAAATCTAAAAAATCTAAAATTAAAAATGAGAGTATTTAAATTTGGTGGTGCATCGGTAAAAGATGCAGATGGAATTAAAAACGTGTATGACGTTTTGCAAAAAGTGGGTTATGAAGACGTGATTTTAGTAGTTTCTGCGATGGGAAAAACTACAAATGCTCTCGAAGTTGTAATCAAGAATTACTTTGAAAAATCGACAGAATTAAATGCTTCTGTTCAAGAAATTAAAAAATACCACAATCAAATCTTATTGGATTTGTTTGAAGATGAGAGTCATGCGGTTTTTGCAGCTGTAAATGCACAGTTTGACGAATTAGAGTACTTCTTAGCTCACAATAAATCTCCAAACTACAACTTTGTTTACGATCAAGTTGTAAGTTTTGGTGAGTTGATTTCGACTAATATATTAAGCCACTATATGAATTTTAGAGGAATTCAGACGCAATGGCTTGATGTTCGTAATTTCATTAAAACCAATGCAAACTACAGAGATGCAGAAGTTGATTGGGAAGTTACGCAGCAAAACATCAGTAAAAATGTACCTAGAAAACAATTAAACATTACTCAAGGTTTCTTAGGTGCTGACGAAAACAACTTTACGACTACTCTTGGCCGTGAGGGTTCTGATTATACTGCCGGAATTTTTGCTTATTGCTTAAATGCTGAAAGTGTAACAATTTGGAAAGATGTTCCTGGAGTTATGAATGCCGATCCTCGTTATTTCGAAAATGCAAGTCTTTTGAATCAGATTTCATATCGTGAAGCTATCGAATTAGCATTTTACGGAGCAACGGTTATTCACCCAAAAACATTACAACCGCTACAGAAAAAAGAAATTCCACTATACGTAAAATCCTTTATCAACCCATTATTAAAAGGAACTTGCGTTTCTAAAGGCGTAGATTTAGAACCGCAATATCCATGTTTTATTGTAAAAAGAGAACAGCTTTTAATTTCGCTTTCATCAATTGATTTCTCTTTCATTATGGAAGAAAATATTAGTGAAATTTTCGGTCTATTCCACGAATTCAAAATCAAAGTAAATTTGATTCAGAACTCAGCAATTAGTTTCTCTGTTTGTGTGGAAGATAAATTTGGAAATTTCCCAGAATTGAATGCCATTCTTTCTAAAAAATTCAAAGTAGAATATAGCGAAAATGTAACCTTATATACAATCCGTCACTTTACAGAAGAGGCAGCGCAGACTGTTGAAGCTAACAAAGAAGTTTTATTGAAGCAAGTTAGCCGCGAAACGATGCAGATTGTTACTAAAGAATTGATCTAATATTGCTTTATAAAAGGTAATTATTTAATTCAAAAATTATTGAAAAGGCTTCACTTAATTAGTGAAGCCTTTTTTATTTCGAAAGAATTTTCTTTATTTAATCATTTTTTGATTATATTTACTTTCTTTATAAAGAACTCAAAATGAGCAAAAAAGGCTTTTTATTAGTTTTCATTATTCTTGGCTTATTATACATCAGTATATCTTTAAGTCCATTACTTGCAAAAGACATAAAAGACATTTCTTATTCAGATTTTAGATTGGTAATCGGTCCGTTTTTATCTACAATTGCAATTCTTATAACCTATACACAACTGAAAAGAAGAAAAGCCAACAAACAATAGCAATATTTCTGTCAGTTCTTAAGTGAGAAATCAAAAACCATCCTACAAAAAACAATTGGCATAACTATTCTAACAATTGGTTTTAAAGAATATAGAATCCTAATTCACTCTTCTCTACAGCATTATTTATACTTATTTAAACATCATCTCAAAAACACATACAATCATGGTCGAAATTTTTAGAGGTTCTTATATTGAATCTATGAATATTAAAAATTTATTGGAAAATAACGGCATTTCTGTTTTTATTGCTAACGAATACATGTCAAATATTCAGCCATGGTCTGTTTCTGCTGGAGGGAATAGTCCCGCAGTTTTAAAAGTTCAAGAAAAAGATATCGCTGACAGCAAAAAAATAATTGACAGTTACAACCGAGGAGAATATAATTTACCTGTATAGTTGCACTTTAGGTTTCCAATTTAATATATATTGTAAAATTTGTATCTTTATGTAATGTCTTACAATCGAGAACCATCTGAAGAAGAAAAAAACAATTGGCATAATGATCCAGATAAGTGGATTTGGGGAATGTTTTATTATAATCCAGAGGACCCAAGATTATTTCCGCCAAAAAAAATTAAAGAATTTGGTTGGACGACCAACTTTGCAAATCCAAATTCAGTACTCGTTATGATTATACTAATTTTAGTATTGTTAATCTTCATATTGTTTGCTCATTAATATCTATCAAACAATTGTTATATAAGAAATTAAAACTAAAATTGCCGACACAACAATTCCCAATTATAAATACTACTTTTGGCTTTTTAGAGTTAAAGTATTTATGTTGAAAAAATTACTTTTTTTAACGGTTTTCTTCTGGTTTTCTGCGCTTCAGGCTCAGGAAACTGAATCGCTGTACAAAACCAAAAAAGTAATCGTTTCAAAAGACACTATTCGCCTTGAAAAAGCCTCTATAAATTCTGGATTTTTTCAAATTCTGAATACTAAAAATGAACCTATCGATTCAACTTCTTATAAGGTTGATTTCCAAAAAGGATATTTACTTTTAAATGAAAGTTTCCAATCGATTTCAGATACTTTAATTGTTAATTATCTTAATTATCCAGATCTCTTAACTAGAGAATACAGTCTTTACAAATCGGATCAGATTGTAAGCGGTGATGTTGGAACAGACAAATTATACCGAATAGACAATAACTCAAACGCTAAAAAAGTAACGCCTTTTGATGGTCTAGAAACTTCTGGAAGCATTACACGTGGCATTACGGTTGGTAATAATCAAAGTACGGTTTTAAACTCCAATTTAGATCTACAGATTACAGGAAAACTTTCAGAAAAAGTGAGCTTAAGGGCTTCACTTCAGGACAATAATATTCCGTTGCAAGATGGCGGATATTCACAAAAACTCGATCAGTTTGACAATATTTTTATCGAACTTTTCAGCGATGATTGGAACATTCGCGCCGGCGATGTGTTTTTAGAAAATAGAAAAACCCAATTTTTAGGCTTTAATAAAAAGGTTCAAGGACTCTCTGCCAACTTTGATTTTGATACTGAAAAAAGCAAAACCAATGTTTTTGCTTCGGTCGCTTTTGTAAAAGGACAATATGCCAAAAGTACTTTTACAGGTCAGGAAGGCAATCAAGGTCCGTACAAATTAAAAGGTCAGAATGGCGAATTGTATGTTCTTGTTATTTCTGGTTCGGAACGCGTTTATGTAAACGGCGTTTTGCTAAAACGTGGCGAAAACAACGATTATGTGATTGATTACAACGCGGGAGAAATTGTCTTTACTTCGCTTTTTACCATCACTTCGGAAATGCGTATTAATGTCGAATATCAATATTCAGAACGAAATTACAACCGATTAGTTACTTACGCTGGTGCAACTCATGAAAATAAAAATTGGAGTTTTGGCGGTTATTTGTATTCAGAAAATGATATGAAAAATCAGCCTTTGCAACAAAATCTTTCTCCAGAACAAGTTCAGATTTTAAGTCAAGCTGGAGATGATATTAATTTGATGAAAGCACCTTCCGCCTATGAAGATACTTATGCCGAGA
This sequence comes from Flavobacterium sp. UW10123, assembly GCF_040538975.1. NCBI lineage: Bacteria > Pseudomonadati > Bacteroidota > Flavobacteriia > Flavobacteriales > Flavobacteriaceae > Flavobacterium > Flavobacterium sp. UW10123. Next base: position 185,418 of record NZ_JBEWQE010000009.1, on the reverse strand, counting down.
ATAAAATTTTGTACAAAAAAATACTAATCAATTCGGTTGAAGTTTATGAATATTCGAATAATCCTGCCGATGTTTTGTACAATGTAAGATTTAGCCAAGTTGGTGCAAATGCCGGAAATTATATCATTCAAAACAATAATTCTGTTGAACGTATTTATCAATATGTAGAACCTGCAAATGGAATTCTGCAAGGAAACTACGAGCCAATTGTACAGCTTGTCGCACCAATGAAACTTCAGGTGGCAACTTTTTTAGGAAAATACAATCCGAACGAAAAAACGTTGGTCGATTTTGAATTGGCTGTTAGCAATAATGATCAGAATTTATTTTCTGGAATTGATGATGCAAATAATGAAGGAGTGGCTTTTAAAACCAATCTTAAAAAACGTCTTTTTTCGAGAAGCTGGAATTTAGACGCTTTCGCGAATTATCAATATGTCCAGCAGAATTTTAAATCGGTTGAGCGTTTGTATAATATCGAATTTAATCGTGATTGGAATTTAACTGGAACTCTTTATGGCAATCAAAGTCTTTTGGTTACAGGTTTAAATTTTGATTTATTTTCGAAAAAAGAAACTTCAAATATTGGTTTGCTGACTTATCAATTTGAAAAATTAGATTACAGCGAAAGCTATTCTGGAGCGAGGCATACAACAAACGCTTTATTCAAATTGAAAAATTGGACGATTGAAAACAACGGAAGTTTTCTAAATTCTGACGCCACAGCTTCGACTTCAAAATTCATTAGAAATCAAACCAGAACCAAATATCACTTTGGAAAAAATTGGGTTGGAGGAACTATGCAATTGGAAGATAATCAGGAAAAAGATAAAGTTACGAATCAGTTTTCGGCTTTAAGCCAAAGATTTTCAGAATATGGCGTATTTACAGGACGTGGCGACAGTACTAAAGTTTTTGTTGAAGTCGGTTTTCTCCAAAGACGAAATGATAGTTTGCAAAATGGATTATTACAGCATGTCAATAATTCTCAGACGTATTATTTAAAATCAAAACTGATTCAGAACAAAACAACCGATTTGGCGGTTTATGTTAGTTATCGAAATTTAGATTTTATGGATAAATCAAGACAGAACGAACCTTCATTAAATTCGAGAATTTTATACAACGATCGTTTTTTTAACCAACTAATGCAACTCGGAACGGCTTATGAAACGAGTTCGGGAACTATCGCGCAACAGGAATTCACTTATGTAGAAGTTCCGACCGGCCAAGGAGTTTATACTTGGAATGATTATAACGGAAACGGAATTCAGGAATTGGAAGAATTTGAAGTTGCCGTTTATCAGGATCAGGCACGCTATGTGAGAGTATTTTTGCCGAATCAGATTTATATTAAAACCAATCAAAATAAGTTTTCGCAGTCTTTAACTCTGAATCCGCTGCAATGGCAAAATGAAAAAGGATTTAAAAAACTGCTGTCTTATTTTTACAACCAGACTTCTTTTATAATGGATCGAAAGGTCAAAAGTGATGGCGAAAAGCTAGAACTCAATCCCTTTGATTCCTCAGAAGAAAATATTTTAGGACTGAATTCAAGTTTTAGAAACAGCTTATTTTACAACCGAGGCAAACAAAAACATTCGATTACGTATTCCTATCTTATAAATAAAGGAAAAAGTCTGCTTTCTGTTGGTTCTCAGCATGTGCAGAATTATTCGCATCAAATTCAGTACACCCATTTATACCAAAATAGCTGGCTGTTTAATTTCTTCACCAAAACCATAAAAACCGATTTGGTTTCAAAAGATTTTGTAGAGAAAAATTATGATATTCAAGGCTGGCAGCTGGCACCAAAAGTCAGTTATTTATTTTCTAAAAACACCAAACTGGACTTCTTTTATGAGCTTCAAAACAAAAAAAATCAAATTGGAAATCTCGAAACTTTAGCCCAAAACAGAATCGGAACTTCTTTTTCTTATGCAGGCGAAAAGAAAGTTACGGTTAATGGAGAATTCTCTTTTTATGAAAATAAATTTAACGGAAATGAGTTTTCATCTGTTGGTTTTCAGATGCTAGAAGGACTTCAGGCAGGATCAAATTTGGTCTGGAAACTACTTCTGCAAAAGAACATTACGTCTTTTTTGGATGTTAATTTAAATTATCAAGGTAGAAAAAGTGAAACTGGAAATACCGTTCATACAGGAAATGTTCAGCTTCGTGCATATTTTTAATGTGATACGAAAAAGATGACAATAAATTGCGTAATTTTAATTGAAATTTAAACATATAACCTTATGAAAAAATTAGTATTGTTCTGTTTAATGGTTGCTTTCTCTTCTAATTTTTACGCACAGGAAACAACTGCAAAAACTACAAAAAGTAAAACAGAAGCTTCGGCAAAAAAAGCAAAAACAAGCGCAGATAAAGCTTCAGCTGATGCAAAAAAAGAAGCTACAAAATCTAAAAAAGCGGCAGATGACGCAAAAGCTGCTTCAACAAAAGCCAAAAAAGAATCTGCAGACGCAGCTAAAAAGACTGCCGACAAACAAGCGACAAAAGCTAAAGCAGATGCAAAAAAAGCTACTGTAGAATCTGATAAAGCAAAAAGTACTGCAGACAAAGCAAAAAGCACAGCAGACAAAACCAAAGCAGATGCTAAAAAAACAGCCGCAAAAGCTGACGCAACAAAGAAAGATGCCACCGCTGCTAAAAAATCGGCTACTAAAACTTTAAAAGAAACAAACGAAAAAGCACCTTCTGTTCCAGACAAAGTAACTGGCGAGTACAATGGTAAAAAAGTATATACTGGCCCAAGAGGCGGTAAATACTACATTAACAAAAATGGAAATAAAACTTATATTCAGGATTAAGCAAAGGTGCTGAGGGACTAAGGTTCTGAGGTGCTAAGATTTAATACGAGATTTTGAAGCCGAACTTAAGTTCGGCTTTTTTATTCAATCCAATAAAACTTAGAGCCTTAGTTCCTTAGCACCTCAGTACCTTAATCTTTGAACCTTAAATTAATAATTTAGTAATACCTTCGAAATAACATAAAAAACATATTTTTCTATCTTCGTTTTTAAAACGTGTTAAAAATGAGCATTGATTATTCTGCGAATAAAACTATTTTAGTAGCTCCATTAAATTGGGGACTTGGACATGCCACTCGATGCATTCCTATTATCAAAGCGCTTCAAGAGAATAATTATATTCCGATTATTGCCTCCGATGGCGTTGCGCTGGCTCTATTACGAAAAGAATTTCCTTATATACAAACTTTAGAATTGCCTTCTTATCATATTGAATATGCAAAGAATGGCAAAAACTTTAAATGGAAGCTGATTAAAAATCTTCCGAAAATGATTACTGCTGTTTTGGATGAGAAAAAAATGGTGAATCATTGGATTAAAAAGCATGGTATTGATGGAATAATCTCAGATAACAGATTGGGTGTTTTCAGCAAAAAAGTGCCTTCGGTTTTTATGACGCATCAATTGAATGTAATGACAGGAAATACAACTTGGTTTACGAGTAAGTGTCATCAGTATTTTATTAAAAAATATAATGAATGCTGGGTTCCTGATACTAACGAAAAAGTAAACTTAACGGGAGATTTGGGCCATTTAAAAAACAATGAGCTGAATCTAAAATATATTGGCCCGTTGAGTCGTATGAAGAAAAAGGATACTCCAAAAATATATGATTTGATGATTATATTGTCTGGACCTGAGCCTCAGCGCACTTTCTTGGATGAAAAACTGCAGAAAGAAACTGCAGCTTATCCTGGAAAAGTGGTTTTTGTACAGGGAAAGGTAGAAAAATCGCAAGAAAAATGGCAGGCTGGAAATGTTACCTATTATAATTTTATGAACTCGAAACAGCTTGAACAGACTTTTAATGAAAGTGAATTTGTATTGTGCCGATCTGGTTATACTACTGTAATGGATTTGGCAAAATTGGGTAAAAAAGCATTTTTTATTCCAACGCCTGGACAATATGAACAGGAATATCTGGCGATAAAACTTCAAGAAGAAAATCTTGTTCCTTATGCAATGCAAGACGACTTTAACATTGAAGATTTGTCAAAAGTAAACTCATTTAAAGGATTGTCTCAGTTTGAAAATAATATTGACTGGGATTCACTATTTAAGGTTTTTGAAGACAAAACAGCATAATTGCACGCTGATGAAGCAGATTTTATCTATTCTTCACTACAATAAAAAAACCTCCAGCTAAAGCTGGAGGCAATTAAGTTTTTTCTCAAATAAAAAATCAGTTTTTATCAGCGTCTTTGCGATAGCAAATCCGTTTAATCTGTGTCCTTTTTAGAAGTTAAACTGCACTTGCATTCTAAGTACATTTCCTTGCTGTCTGTTTACTGGCAAAACGCTGTCTTCAAAAGTTCGGTCTGCTACTACATATTCTGCAGTTAATTCTAAGGCTTTAATTGGCTGCCATTCTACACCAAATTCAAAATCCCTTACTACGTAACTTCTAGCATCTTTTTCGTATTTTTTTCCTCCGTCATAATATTGAAATTTGGCGAAAGGATAAATATGCTGTTTTTTAATATCCCATTTATAGTTTAACAAAACATAACCTCCGTTCAAATCGGTTTGATCAATTGTATTGGTAAGGGTATTGTATCGAGGCCCAGTACCAATATTGTATTCGGTTTGAATTCCGAATGGTCTTGGATATAAAACGAAAGTAGCTCCAACGCGCTGATCTTTTACATATTGAGGATCATTAACAGTAACTCCTGGCGAAACTTCTCCTGTAAAAGCCCATTTTCCGGTATAAGCCTGAATGCCTGGTTCTATAATTTGACTTCCAATAACAAAAGGGTAAGTTACTCTCGCCACCACATTTAAGTCTCTGTTTCCGTCCAATTTATTAGCAATCTGACCATTGTAAACACCGAAGGCAAAAACACCATAATCTCCAGAACCTTTATAGCCATCCTTAACAAGCATTTCAAAACGCTGTCTAATTTCAGCTGGAGCCCAATAAAAGAATATTCCTAAATCACGTTCATTTAAGATTGAAGAGTTAATTGCATCAGCGCGGTCTAAAGTTAAACGCTGTGAACTTGACTGCATATTTTCAAATCCATATGGAATTTTGCTTTGTCCAACACGAACACGATATTCTCTTTTTTTATCAAAAGAAAGATCAAAATACAAGTCACGAATCTGTACGAAGTTATTAATTCCGCTTGACGGTGAACTCGCAAAATCGGGCTGAAAATAGAAAAATACATTTGGATGCACTTGCCCAGAAAATACTAAACGAGCACGGCGAATAAAAAGTCCGTTGTTTGCTTTTGCATCTGGAGCTGTAGAAGTTGTTCCCCAAGATCTGTCACATTGCTCACAAGAAACTTTATCATTTGTAGAAAACAGACCATTATATCTAATTTGTGCATAACCTCGAAGAGAGATTCTATCGTACCAATGTTCTTCAACTCCTCCTCCAGATTTAGTCTCTGGAAGTTTTGCTTTGTTGATAGAATCTAAAATACGCATTACTTCGTTTTTTACATCCTGTTTATTTAATTCTTGTTTATTTGTTTCTTGCGCATTGGCTGCACAAGCTAACAGTAATAAAACGGCTAAAAATTTTCTTTTTATCATTAGTTCTGTAATTCCCTTAATTTCAGGATGCAAAGATGGAGCACCTATGTTAAGAAATCATTAACCAGATGTTACTATAATAAAAATTTAATGTTATGGCCTAAATCAGAATGTTTATTTATCGTTAAACACCCCTGTTTCAGGGCTTTTAATTGATTTGAGATTACATTTATTTAATCTCAGCTTTTGACGATTTATTCGCTTTTTCGAGCGTAAAAGAGAACTCAGAACCAATTCCGAACTCACTTTCTACATAAACTTTCTCTTTATGAGCTTCAATAATATGCTTTACAATTGCCAAACCTAAACCAGAACCGCCTTCAGATCGAGTTCCACTTTTGTCCACTCTATAAAAGCGTTCAAAAAGTCTCGGAATATTTTGTTTTTCCACACCTTCGCCATTATCACTAATACGAATTAAAACTTTTTTCTTGGTTAAGTTTACAACTCCAACTTCTGTCAAACCGCCTTCTTTTCCGTATTTAATCGAGTTCACAATTAGATTTTCCAGCACTTGCTGAATTCTATCCTGATCACCTCTAATGATAACCGACTTTACATTTTTACTTTCAAAAGCCAGTTTGATTTTCTTTTTGTCTGCTTTCATTTCAAGCAGTTCAAAAACATTCTCTATCAATTCGACAATATCAAAATCAGTCATATTCAAATCCAAATCTCCCGATTCTAACTTTGTAATCATGTCTAGATCTTCTACTATATAGATAAGACGCTCTACTCCTTTTTCGGCGCGTTTTAAATATTTTTTTCTAATATTTTTATCATCCATTGCTCCGTCAAGCAAAGTTGAGACGTAACCTTGAACAGTAAATAAAGGAGTTTTCAATTCGTGAGAAACGTTTCCTAAAAACTCTCTTCTATACTGTTCACGTATTTCGAGCATTTCGATTTCCAATTTTTTATCGGTCGCAAATTTTTTCACTTCACGCGAAAGCGTTTCCATATCTGTATTAATCGGCTGATTAATCAACGTTGTTGATTCTAACAGCGAAACCTCATCGTAAATTTTCTTTACTCTTCTATAAATAAATCGTTCTACACGATATTGCAAAACCAAAAAAGAGAATACATAGACTGCAATAATGAAAATGATTCCAAACGCAACTTGATGTTTTAATTGATTTTTATAAAATAACGACATTAATATCAGTACAAATCCCGTTGTAAATAGACTGATATACAATGCCGATTTTATGGCGAATTTGTATGTTTTTTTAAAATTAATTTTCATTGAAAAAATTGAACCATTAAGAAATTAAGAAAATTAAGCTTTGCTTTTAAGTTATTTTCTTTTGAGTGAATCAAAAAACAAAAAAGGAATAACTCAAAAACCATATAAGAAAATGAAGATTTTAGCTTCAATTCTTATATGGTTTAAATGTATTGAATATTTTTAAAAGAATTTGAAAGGGTTTAAATCTTTGCCAAAATTCTAAAATCACTTATCAACTGAGTATCTTAGAACCTTAGCATCTTAAAATCTAAACCTCAAATTTATAACCAACACCTTTTATGGTTTTAAAAAGGTCTTCGCCTATTTTTTCGCGCAGTTTTCTGATGTGAACATCGATTGTTCTTCCGCCGACCACAACTTCGTTACCCCAAACTTTATCCAAGATTTCATCTCTTTTAAAAACTTTCCCTGGTTTTGAAGCCAATAGATAAAATAATTCGAATTCTTTTCTTGGCAAAGCAATTTCTACATTGCCTTTTATGATTTTGTATTCCTCACGGTTAATCTCGATTCCGCCTACATTCAAAGTATCTGTAACAACTTCTTGTTCTTTTAACCTTCTTAACAGCGCCTTTACTTTTGAGACCAATAATTTTGGTTTAATTGGCTTAGTAATATAGTCATCGGCACCTGCATCAAAACCAGCTACTTGAGAATAATCTTCGCTTCTTGCTGTAAGGAATGTTATGATAACATTATTTAATTCTGGAATTTTTCTAATATGCTCGCAAGCCTCCATTCCGTCCATTTCTGCCATCATCACGTCCATAATGATTAGTTCTGGCAACTCTTTCTGTGCTTTTGCTATAGCATCTTTTCCGTTAGAAGCTGTAACAATCTGATAGCCTTCCTGAGCAAGGTTATAGCCAACGATTTCTAAGATATCTGGTTCGTCGTCAACTAATAAAATCTTAGTTTGTGTTTTTTTCATAAATAGCAAAAATTGAGATTTTTATATCGAAACTTCTTCATTAAACATTCGATATTTCTTATTTCACAGGGTAAATATACTAACAAAAGAACCTTTAAAAAATGGTGTTAACCGTAATTTAATCTCGTAACAATTTGATAATCTTAACAACACAAAAACATAACAAGTCGGTAACATGGACTTCACAGAGCGGTTCTTTCTTTGCACAAAAATAATTAAGACACAAACACAACACTGAAAAAAATGAAATTCAATTTAAGATTTCTCTTTATTGCATTATTTATCTGTACGATTTCGATCGCGCAAAACAAAGGTACGATTTCTGGAGTTCTGACTGACAAAGACATGAACAACGCAGCTCTGCCATTTGCTAATGTTTTAGTTAAAGGTACAAATATTAGCGTAAATACCGACGTTGACGGAAAATATTCGTTAAGCGTAAATCCTGGAAATTATACTTTAATTTTTAGTTTCTTAGGATATGAATCTGTTGAAGCTCCGGTTGCTGTTAAAGCAAACGAAACTGTAACAGTTAACCAAGGGCTTTCTTCTGGAAGTTATACTCTTAAAGATGTAGTGGTAAAATCTTCTGCAGGGAGTAAACAAAAAGAGTCAGCATTATTATTAGAACAAAAAAATGCTGTAGATATTAAACAATCTATTGGTGCACAAGAGCTTTCTAGGAAAGGAGTTAGTGATGTTGCCGCAGCTGTTTCTAAAACTACTGGTATTACAAAACAAGAAGGTTCTGGAAATATTTTCGTAAGAGGTTTAGGTGACCGTTACAATTCTACAACAATGAACGGATTGCCAATTCCATCAAATGATCCAGAAAAGAAAAACATCAATCTTGAAATTTTCTCTACAGATATCTTAGAGTATGTTTCTATCGACAAAGTTTACAGCAGTAAATTGTATGGAGATTTTGCTGGAGGTAACGTAGATATCATTTCAAAAGACTACAAAGGAAACGGATATTTTAAAATTGAAATGGGTTCTAATGTAAACACAAACGCATTAGCCGAAAAAGATTTTAAATTACAAAAAGGAATTAACAGCTTTGGTTTTGACAATCCTTCTATTCCAAACAATCCCCTAACTCAATATAACTATAACACTTTGCAGATGGACGGGAAAAATCCTATCGCAGGTTCACTAGGCATATCAGGAGGAAAATCTTTTAATGTTGGTGATGGAGGAAAATTAAGTTTCTTCGCAACTGCAAATTTCAGTAATGAGTACAACTCAATCCGTAACGCTACTGCAAAAGGTGGAGTAAACGGTGCTGGAGTTGCAAACAAAGATTTCTACTCTTATACTGACATGGGGTATCAAACAAACTCTACAGGTTTATTAAATGTTGGCTACAAAATTAATTCAGACAACAAAGTAAGTTTTAACACTGTATATATTAACACTTCATCTCAATCTAAAGAAGAATATGCTGGATACATTGTAGATCTTGCTAATAACGGAAATGGTTTGATTCGTCGTTTTAACTACGAGAAAAATAGTCTTTGGATCAACCAATTGCTTGGAGAGCATAAATTAAGTGATAGATCTAAATTAAACTGGGGAGCATCTTACAACATTATTGATGGGTCTATGCCAGATAGAGCACAAAACACTTTTAGAAATGAGCCAACCGGTTATGTATTATCTTCTATCTCTAGACCAGACAACCACAGATATTTCCAAAAACTAAAAGAAGACGAGTTGGCAGGTAATCTTTCTGTAGATTACAAATTCAACAAAAATTCTGATGATGAATACAAAGGAAAATTCACATTAGGGGCAAGTGGAAGAATTAAAAACAGAAACTTTGAAGCTTCTCAATTTAACTTCTTATCTCAGCCAGGTTATACAAACACGATTGTTGACCCAAACAACTTAGATTTGTTTTACAACGAAACAAACTTAAACAACGGATATTTCAACATTTCTACTTTTAGAGGAAACTCTCAAGTACCAAATGCCTTAGATCCTCAAACTTATGATGGTAAACAAACAATCTTTGGAGGTTATTTAAACACAGAATACAAATTCAATCCAAAATTAACAGCTGTTTTAGGTTTACGCGCAGAATCGATTGTTCAAAATGTAGATTGGAATACACAGTTAGGAGATGTTGGAAGTGACGAATTAAGCAAAGTAGCATTCTTACCAAGCTTAACAATGAAATATGAATTGAACGAAAAACAAAATTTACGTTTCGGTTTTAGTAAAACATACACATTACCTCAATTTAAAGAAAGAGCATTATTTGTTTACGAAGAAGTACTACAAGTAAAAGTGGGTAATCCTTACTTATACGAATCTGATGATTACAACTTAGATATTAAATGGGAAATGTTCCCAAAAAGCGATGAATTAATTTCGTTTACAGCTTTTGGAAAATACATTGTTAATCCAATGAATGAAGTTACAATTGCTTCTTCTTCAAATGACATTTCTTACATCAATACAGGAGATTATGGATATGTAGCAGGGGCTGAAGTTGAGTACCGTAAAATGCTTTTCAATTTTGATGAAGTAAATGCAAAAAAATTATCTGCTGGTATTAATGCATCTTATTTACATACAAGCCAAGAGTTAAACGCAGACAAAGTTGACAGAGAAACAGATTACCAAGTTGTATTTACAAATACTAAAAGTCAATTTACAGGAGCCTCAGATTTATTGTTAAATGCAGACCTTTCTTACTTAGCAGAATGGGAAAATGATAGAAGTTTAAACACAACTGTTGCTTATTCTTATTTCTCAGATCGTATCAACGCAATCGGAACAAACGGAAGGGGCGATTTAGTTGACAAAGCTTTTGGTTCATTAGACTTTATTGCTAAATCAAAATTGAATAAAAACCTTGGATTAGATTTAGTTGTAAAAAATATTCTTGATCCAAAAATCAATAGAGTACAAGAAAATGCTTCTGGAGATGTAAATGTTTTATCGTACAAAAAAGGATTAGGATTAAGCTTTAAACTTAATTACACTTTCTAATCAAATAAAACAATCAATTATAGACAAGAGGTCAGTTTTAACAACTGACCTCTTTTTATTTTTAACATAAAACCGCGCTGGCTCTGGTCTTGCAAAAACAGTTTATTTTCAATTTACAAACATAACATTTACTTAATATTAAATACGTTTTTTATTAAACTAACAATCATGGTTTCTTAACATCTAAAAAAGATTTCTATTCCATCTTTGCCTCAAGAAATTAAACACAAAAATTACAACACAATTATGAAAAACTCAATTGTAAAATTAATTGGAATTGTTACTTTATCTGCAGGTTTATTCACAAGCTGCTCTAGTAGTGACGACAACAACAAACCATCATCTTCATTTGTTGTTAACGCAAATGATTTTAAAGGTACAATCACTGACGGAGAAGTAGTTCTTGATGCAGGAACAACTTACAAACTAACAGGAAAAATTCAAGTTAACTCTGGCGCTACTCTTACTATTCCTGCTGGAACAGTAATTCAAGGAGTTGGAGGAACATCTGCTTATATCGCAATCGCACAAGGAGGTAAAATCAACGTAAACGGTACAGCTGCAAAACCTGTTATCATGACATCTGGTTTAGCTACTAAAGCTGCTGGAGACTGGGGTGGATTAGTAATCTGCGGTAAAGCTCCTATTAACCGTACAACTGGAGGTGCAGGAACTGCTCAATCTGAGGTTGCTGACTTAACTTATGGTGGAACTGTTGCTAACGATAACTCTGGAGTTATTAGATTCTTAAGAATCGAGTATGCTGGAGCTGCTTTTAACACTGAAAAAGAATTCAACGCACTTTCTTTCTTCGGAGTTGGTTCAGGAACAGTTGTTGAAAACGTGCAAGCTTTCCACGGTTCTGATGACGGATTCGAATTCTTCGGTGGAACTGTAAATACTTCTAACTTAGTTGCTATTGGTAACGAAGATGATCAATTTGACTGGACTGAAGGATGGTCAGGAACAAACACAAACTGGTACGGTAAATTAGCTTTCGGAAAAGGAAACAGAGGAATTGAAGCTGATAACTTCGAATTAGGATACGCTAATACTCCAATCGCTAATCCAACAATCACTAACATGACTCTTATTGGACCTGGAAGTGCTGCAGATGCAACTGTATACACTGAAAATCAAGGTATCAAATTCAGAAGAGGAACTAAAGGTCAAGTTTCTAACGTTGTATTAAGCGGATGGAAAACTGGTATCGATGTTGAAAACGATGAAACTATCGCTTTTGTACCATCAGCTTTAAAAGTTTCAAACGTACTATATATTGCTGATGTAGCAACAAAAACAAAAGGAAAGAAAACAGACGGAACTTCTGCTGATGTAGCTGCTGTATCTGTAGAATCTGCTACTGCAACTGGAGCTGGAGCTGGTGTTGCTCAACCAACATGGGCTGCTGGATGGACAGTAGGTTTCTAATTACTTCGAACACATAATGTTAAAAACATCCTAATTCTTTAGGATGTTTTTTTTTGGCGTCATTTTTGTAATTTTTTTTGTATATTTACAGTAATCAAATACATGCGATGGCAAAAAACTACTTTTATATTACTTTCTTATTGGCATTTTTCTTCACTCTAAGCGTTTCAGCTCAAGACAGTAAGCAATTACCAAAAACTCAAGAATCTACTTCTATCGAGGGTCTTAGCTTGTATCCTAACCCAGTGACAAATGGAAAAGTCTACATATCATCTAAAAACGATTTAGAGAAAGAAATTATTGTGTTTGACATTCTAGGCAAAAAAGTACTGCAAGCACATTTAGTATCAAGAGAGCTAAGCGTTTCAGAATTACCGCCAGGTGTTTACATCATCAAAATAAGCGAACAAAACGCATCGGCAACACGAAAACTCATTATACGATAAAAGCTCCTTTGGAGCTTTTTTTAGTTTTAAATATCCGTCACAATACAATTTATATACTTTACTGAAAACCGTGACTGAATACTGCGACTGAACGCTAAATATAATATCTTTGCAAAAAAAAGTTTTGATTACAGCCAGCGATATCTTCACCATTTCAAGTCAGAAACAATTTGAAAAAATAGCATTAAAAGTGTTTCGTTTTCAGCATGAGAATAACAAAGTGTATCGTGAATTCTGTGATTTTTTAAATGTTAATCCACAACAGGTAAAATCACTGCCGCAAATTCCTTTTTTACCCATTCAGTTTTTCAAAAGTCACAATGTAGTTTCTAATACAGATCCTGCACAAGTAACTTTTACCAGCAGCGGTACAACTGGGATGATTACCAGCAGGCATTTAGTGACCGATGTTTCCCTATACGAGGAAAGTTACCGCAAAGGATTTTCTCAGTTTTACGGCAATATCGAAGATTACGTTGTTTTAGCGCTTTTGCCGTCATATTTAGAACGTGAAGGCTCTTCGTTGATTTATATGGTAGAAGATCTTATAAAACTCTCTAATCAGCCTGAAAGTGGGTTTTATTTGCATAATCACGACGACCTTATCAAAAAACTTCTTGAATTGGACGAAGCAGGCCAAAATGTAATCTTAATTGGGGTTACGTATGCTTTATTAGATTTAATCGAAAAACATCAATTCAACCTTCAAAATACCATTATTATGGAAACTGGAGGAATGAAGGGAAAACGCAAAGAAATGATTCGTGAAGAACTACACGACATTTTATGCAAAGGTTTTGGCGTTTCATCCATTCATTCAGAATACGGAATGACAGAGCTTTTAGCGCAAGCTTATTCTTTAGGCGAAGGTGTTTTCGAATGTCCGTCTTGGATGCATATTTTAGTTCGAGATCCAGAAGACGCTCTCACTTACGTGAATGATGGAAAAACTGGCGGAATTAATGTAATTGATTTAGCCAACATTAATTCATGTTCCTTTATTGCTACGCAGGATTTAGGCAAAAAATATTCCAACAACTCTTTCGAGGTATTGGGACGTTTTGATAATTCTGATATTCGCGGTTGTAATTTGATGGTATTATAGTTTAATCGTTGATTTGTTTAATCGGTTAATCGATATTCACTGCATTGTTCAAACGTTCTTACGAAACTTATAACTGCAAACCAAATTTTAATTCTACTACCGACGAGACATTCCTACGGAATGTTTTTTTCAATAAAAAAATCCCAATATTCTTTCGAACATTGGGATTTATATATTTATTGTAAAGATTTGTGCTAAATCGATTAAACAATTAACCGATTAAACAACTCTTATTACAAAATAATTTTTTTTTCCACTTTGCAACAATACAAACTGATAATTAATTAAATCATTTGCTGTTAAAACAAAATCTTCTTTTATTTTTTCTCTGTTTACAGAAATTGAGTTTGCTGTTAAAGCTCTTCTTGCTTCTCCGTTAGATTTAAAGAAACCCGTTTTTTCATTTAAAACTGTGATAATATCCAATCCGCTTTCTAAATCAGCTTTTGTGATTTCAGCTTGAGGAACTCCGTCAAAAACTTCTAAGAAAGTCGCTTCGTCCAATTTTTTCAAATCTTCTGCAGTTGAATTTCCAAACAAAATATTAGAAGCTTGAATCGCTTTTTCTAATTCTTCTCTATTATGAACAAAAACAGTAATTTCTTCTGCCAGTTTCTTTTGTAAAACTCTCAAATGTGGAGCAGTTTTGTGCTCTTCGATTAAAGCCTCAATAGTATCTTTATCTAAGAAAGTAAAGATTTTAATATATTTCTCAGCATCAACATCTGTTGTGTTTACCCAAAATTGGTAGAATTTGTATACAGAAGTTTTATCAGCATCCAACCAAACGTTTCCACCTTCAGATTTACCGAATTTAGATCCGTCTGCTTTTGTAATTAAAGGCGTTGTTAAGGCGTAAGCTTTAGCATTCTCACCTCCCATTCTACGCACTAATTCTGTTCCTGTGGTAATATTTCCCCATTGGTCAGAACCACCCATTTGCAGAATACAATTGTTGTTTTTATATAAATGATAGAAATCGTAACCTTGAATTAACTGATATGTAAATTCTGTAAAAGACATTCCCTCACCTTCGCCGCTAAATCTCTTTTTTACAGAATCTTTAGCCATCATATAGTTTACGGTAATTCTTTTTCCAACTTCACGTGCAAAATCGATAAAAGAGAATTCTTTCATCCAATCGTAGTTATTTACCATTACTGGTGCATTCGCTTCGGTTGAATTAAAATCTAAGAAACGAGACAAAACGCTTTTAATTCCAGCTACGTTTTTAGCTAGAGCTTCTTCATCAAGCAAGTTTCTTTCATCAGATTTACCAGAAGGATCTCCAATCATTCCTGTTGCTCCACCTACTAAAGCAATCGGTCTGTGACCAAAATTCTTTAAGTGAACCAATAAAATGATCTGTACCATACTTCCGATGTGCAGTGAATCTGCCGTTGGATCAAAACCGATATAGGCAGTGGTTGCTTCTTTTAGCAATTGTTCTTCCGTTCCAGGCATACTATCATGGTATAACCCGCGCCATTTTAATTCTTCAACTAGATTCTTCATTTTTTTAAATAATTTGCGCAAATGTAATCAATGTCAATGGTAATGGCAAAAAAGTCTGCAACGAAGACACTAAGGCACAAAGTTTTTGTTTTTTTACAGTGAAAGTATTTCGTAAAATTTATTGAAATAAAAAATTTTGCACCTTAGTGTCTTTGTGGCAAAATCCAAAAAACCTTTGCAATTTTGTCCCTCTGCACCTTTGCACCTTCCAACCAAAAACTTATCTTTACAACATGATATTAGTAACTGGCGGAACAGGTTTAGTAGGCTCACATTTATTGCTTCATTTAATAGAAAATGGAGAAAATGTTCGGGCAATCTACAGAACTGAAAAGAATGTTCAGAAAACAAAATCGGTTTTTGACTTCTATAAAAAAACAGATTTGTTTGAAAAAATCAATTGGCTTGAAGCCGATATTCTAGACATACCTTCACTTGAAAGTGCTTTTATCAATATTAAACAAGTATATCATTGTGCAGCTTTTATTTCGTTTGATCCAAAAGACGAAGAAATCCTTAGAAAAACTAATATTGAAGGAACTGCAAACATCGTCAATTTTGCTATTGCCAAAAACGTAGAAAAATTTTGTTTTATCAGTTCGATTGCTGCTTTAGGAGACATTGCACCTCACGAAACACAGATTACAGAAGAGACAGATTGGAATCCTGAAAAACCGCATAGCGATTATGCCATTTCTAAATATGGCGCCGAAATGGAAGTCTGGCGCGGACACCAAGAAGGCTTAAATGTTATTATTGTAAATCCAGGAGTAATTTTAGGACCGCCAAAAATGATGGATATTTTTGATGAAGGCAGCAGCGAAATTTATCGAAAAGTTTCTAAAGGACTTCCTTTTTACACACTTGGAAGCACGGGTTTTATTACGGTTGATGACGTGGTAAAAATCAGTTTTGAACTGATGAAAAGCGAAATAAAAAACGAACGCTTCACTCTTATTTCAGACAATATCATTTTTAAAGATCTTTTAAACACCGTTTCTGACGTCTTAAAAGTAAAAAGACCGCATATTCATGCAACACCTTTTTTAATGAATTTATTATGGATGACTGACGGAATATTTTCGACATTGTTTTTCAGAAAAAGAAGCATTACAAAAGCAACGGCAAAAGCTTCGTACTCAAAAAATCTATATAGTAACGAAAAAATAAAAACCGCTCTAGGAACGGTTTTTACTGATATTCATAAATATATTTTAGAAAACTCTAAATTATAATTCTCTTCTTTGCTTTCTTTGCGCCATTCTAATTGAATCGATATTAATTTTCGAAATTCTTTTTTGAACTGAATCTTTCGAAACTTGTTTTGATTCTTTGGGTTTATTTTTATTTTCTTTGGCTGCTTTTTTTTCATCTATTTTAGCTAATGAATCTGCAGCTCTTTGATTGACTTCAATTCTTTTATTGACCTGATCAAACATGTCTTTATAATTATCATAATCAGAAGCATAATACATATTGTTCTGTGCAAATTGAAGACTGTCTACTTTATATTTTTTCAAAACAAACTTTGTCGGATCGTTATCTATAGAATCCAAAGACAATGGTTTCTGATATCTCATTGCTTCCAAAAGAGATAAATCATACATAATATCAATCATTTTATCTTTCTCAATAAGCTTTGCAGGCTGTTTAACCACATCCTTTTTACAGCTTATAGAAAGAAACAAAACCAATATTATTACTATAAAATTCTTCATAGCTGCTTTTTATCTGTCAAACAATAATCTTTTACCCGCTCTGGTATCTTTTACTTTGAAATTATTGTAAACTAATTCACCGTTTACAAAAGTATGCGTTATTCTAGATTTGAAAGTATAACCTTCAAACGGAGACCATCCACATTTGTATAAAATATTTTCTGGCTTCACGCTCCAAGGCAAACTTGGATTAACGATTACTAAGTCGGCGTGGTAACCTTCTTTAATAAATCCTCTTTTTTCTATTTTGAAAAGTTTAGCTGGATTGTGGCACATTTTTTCCACGATTTTCTCCACACTAATTTTTCCCTGATGATGCGCTTCAAACATTGCTACAACTGCGTGTTGCACTAGCGGACCGCCAGATGGTGCATTCAAATAAGATTGCTGTTTTTCTTCTTTTGTATGAGGAGCATGATCTGTTGCAATAACGTCAATTCTTCCGTCATTTAAAGCTTTCCAAAGCTCCGCACGATCATCGGCTGTTTTAACTGCAGGATTCCATTTAATGAAATTTCCTTTTGTTTTATAATCTTCGTCTGTAAACCAAAGATGGTGTACACAAACCTCAGCAGTTATTTTTTTCTCTTCTAATGGAATTTTATTCGTAAACAATTCCATTTCTTTTGCTGTTGAAAGGTGGAAGATATGCAGCCTTGCACCAGTTCTTTTAGCTAAAGCAACCGCTTTTGAAGAAGAAATGTAGCACGCTTCTGCACTTCTAATTAAATTGTGCGCCGTAACAGGAACATCGTCGCCGTATTGTTCTTTAAAAGCCACAAGATTATTTTTAATTGTAGTTTCGTCTTCGCAGTGAACTGCAATCAACATTGGAGTGCTAGAAAATATTTTTTCCAAAACCGCTTCATTATCCACCAGCATATTTCCTGTAGACGAACCTAAGAAAATCTTGATTCCTGCAACATTTTTGGGATTTGTTTTTAAAACTTCTTCCAAATTATCATTTGTCGCTCCCATCATAAACGAATAATTCGCAAATGATTTTTGAGATGCAATTTGATATTTATCTTCTAATATTTCTTGAGTAACCGCATTTGGAACAGTATTCGGCTGTTCGATAAAAGAAGTGATTCCTCCCGCAACAGCAGCACGAGATTCTGATTCAATATCGCCTTTGTGCGTTAAACCAGGTTCTCTAAAATGCACCTGATCGTCTATCGCACCTGGCATTAAATAATTTCCTTCGGCATCTATTACGATACAATCTGAAGTTTTTAGCGAAATACTGTCTGCAATTTCAACAATCAGATCGTTTTCAATTAAAACATCACCTTCAAAAATTGTCCCTTCGTTTACAATTTTGGCGTTTTTTATTAAAATCCTGTTCATTTCGGTTGGTTTATAATGAATTGACTAATTTTCTTAATCTAAGCGAAATCACACCAAGTATAGCTTCTTTAATAATAGCATTGCTCATTTTAGAAACTCCTTTTGTTCTATCTGTAAAAATAATTGGGACTTCGGTAATTTGAAATTTGGCGCAGTAAGTTCTGTACTTCATTTCAATTTGAAACGCGTATCCAACAAACTTTATTTTATTTAAATTGATTTTCTCCAGAACTTCTCTTTTGTAGCAAACAAAACCTGCAGTGGCATCGTGAATTTTCATTCCGGTGATAAATTTCACATAAACAGAAGCAAAATAAGACATAAGAACTCTACTTAAAGGCCAGTTTACAACATTTACACCTTTTACATAACGAGAACCAATTGCAAGATCTGCTCCGCCAAAATGACAAGCATCGTATAATTTTTCTAAATCATTTGGGTTATGCGAAAAATCGGCATCCATTTCAAAAATAAATTGATAATCGCGTTCCAAAGCCCATTTAAAGCCATGGACATATGCAGTTCCCAAACCTGATTTTTTTGTTCTCTGTTCTAAAAAAAGTTTTCCCGGATATTCTTCCTGCAATGCAATTACTTTTTTTGCAGTATGATCTGGAGAATTATCATCGATAATCAGCAAATGAAAAGGTTTATGCTGTGAAAGTACGGCTCTAACTATACTTTCTATGTTTTCAATTTCGTTATAAGTGGGAATTATGACAATACTATCATTCATTTTTTCTCGGTAATTTCACCGCAAAAGTAAACTTTTTATAGCATTTGATTCATAATAAATATATAATAAAAGTATTGCATCAAAAAATTACTAATTTTGCAAGGCTATGATTGAACAATTACATCCTCGAATTCTTGAAAACAAAGACTGGGCAACACTTTTATTTGTGTTGACCTTTGCTGTTGTTGCCATGACAAAATCGGCTTACGAAACAAGATTTAGTGAGTTTAGTAAACTTATTTTTTCTGATAAATACGCTAAAATTTACAGAGACAACAGCCACATGAAAAACAGCTTTACGGTCGGGTTATTTTTTGTGCAGATTGTATCGTTTGCCTTTTTTATTCTGCTTACACTGAATATTTTTGGACATGCTTCAAAAACCGACTGGGTTTTATTTATTCAGATCGCTACTTTCCTACTTTATTTCATTTTAGGAAAATATTTAATCGAGAAAATTGTAGCAGCTTCTTTCAATATTGACGAATTTGTAGAGCTTTTTAACTTACAAAAAGTAACGTACAGGACTTATATTGGCGTTTTAATCCTTCCAATCAATGCAGTTTTGTTCTATTACAACAATATTCCACAAATTATACCGCTAGCAATCATAGGCATTTCGCTGTGTATTAGCGTATACTCTTACTTTATTTCAATTAAAACGTATCAAAACGTAATTATCGGTAAGTTATTTTATTTTATTTTGTATCTTTGCGCTCTTGAAATAGCCCCTTATTATTTTCTCTATTATTGGATAACAAAAGGGAGTGCTTAGAAAATATTTATAATATGAAAGTGAAAACAATTTTGGTGTCACAGCCTGAACCTAAAGTGGAGAATTCTCCTTACTTTGAGCTCCAACAAAAACACAAAATAAAAATTGATTTCAGACCATTTATTCATGTAGAAGGGGTTAGCGCAAAAGAGATTCGATTACAAAAAATCGATCTTAATCATTACACTGCGATCATTTTAACAAGTAGAAATGCTGTAGATCATTTTTTTAGAGTGGCTGATGAAATGCGTTACAAAGTTCCTGAAGGGTTGAAGTATTTTTGTCAATCTGAGGCTGTTGCGTTTTACCTTCAAAAGTATGTTGTGTACAGAAAACGTAAGATTTACGTTGGAGCAAAAGATTTTGCAGATTTATCTCCGTTAATTAAGAAGTACAAAGACGAGAAGTTTTTACTTCCTGCATCTGACCAATTAAATGCAGATGCTCCTGTTACATTAAACGGTTTAAAAGTAGATTGGGCACAAGCAATTTTCTACAGAACTGTAATGAGTGATTTATCTGATTTAGCAGATGTTTATTATGATGTCTTAGCTTTTTTCAGTCCGACAGGAATTAAATCATTGTTTAAAAATTTCCCAGATTTTAAACAAAACGACACCAGAATCGCCGTATTCGGAAGCACAACTCAAAAAGAGGCTTTAGATCATGGTTTAAGAATTGATATTCTTGCTCCAACTCCAGAAACGCCTTCTATGACAATGGCTCTAGAGAAATACGTAGCAGAAGCTAACAAAGGAAAATAACCTTTTATAAAATATACAATTTTTAAAATTCCAAATTCCAAGTTAACCGCTTGAAATTTGGAATTTTTGTTTTTAGGCTTTTTTCGCTCGTTTCCTGTAGTTGGAACTACGGGTTATATTTCAATTGGGAATTTAAAAAATAGGGATTTCTTTTTCCAACGTATTTTAACTACATTTGATTCCTATTGACAACCCAAATCGCAAAAATAGTTTCAAATTGTAAGTTATGAAAATCAACTCCCTCTTAATTGAAATTGACGGAATCGACAAAGAAATCCTTCGCTATCTTATGGACGATGCCCGAAAACCAATCTTGCAAATTGCTAATAAAATAGGAATTTCTGGAGCAGCAATCCACCAGAGATTAAAAAAACTAGAGCAATCTGGAGTTATTTCTGGTTCTAAATTCACCGTTAATCCAAAAGTTCTAGGTTATAATACCATGGCCTTTGTTGGCGTTTATCTAGATAAAGCTTCAAGAAACTCTGAAGCTGTAAAAGAACTCCGCAAAATCCCAGAAGTTTTAGAATGCCACTATACCACAGGAAACTGGTCAGTTTTGATTAAAATTATCTGTCGTGACAACGAACATTTAATGCAGCTTCTTAATACCAAAATTCAAGCTATTGAAGGGGTTTCCAGAACCGAAACTTTTATTTCGTTAGATCAACAAATTGATAGACAGATCCAGCTTTAGAATTAGAAAATGTGCCAATGTGCCAATTTGAAAATTAGATAATTTTATGCTAGCTGTTATTCTGAGTGAAGTCAAAGGGCTTAATTACCTATAAAGGCTTCGACTCCGCTCAGCCTGACAAACTTAATAAAAAAACAAAACCCGACAGATTTTAAAAAACTGTCGGGTTTGCAATAAATTATCTAATTAACTAATTATCTCAATTAACTAATTAGTTCCTTCTGCTTCCAGAATAAATTGATATATAGTACAGCAACGTTGCAATCGAACCAATTGCTGCTACTACATAAGTTCTTGCTGCCCATTTTAAAGCATCTTTTGCTCCAGCTTGTTCTTCTTGCGTAAGCATGTGCTTATTTTCTAGCCAAGCCAATGCACGGTTACTAGCATCATACTCTACCGGAAGTGTAATAACAGAAAACAAAGTTGTTGCCGCGAAAATGATGATTCCGATTAATAATAAACCTGGAAAAACTTTAATCATTAAAATTCCAGCAATTAAAATCCATTGTACATAATTTGAAGCAACACTTACAATTGGCACTAACTTAGAACGCATTGTAAGCCATTCGTAACCAATTGCATGCTGAACTGCGTGACCGCATTCGTGCGCTGCAACAGCTGCTGCGGCTGCATTACGATGGTTATAAACTGCTTCACTTAAATTTACTGTTTTATCTGAAGGATTATAATGATCTGTTAACTGACCTGGCGTTGAAATCACACGAACATCTGTAATTCCGTTATCGGCAAGCATTTTTTCAGCAATTTCTCTTCCGCTCATTCCGTTTCGCAATTGCAATTTCGAATATAATTCAAATTTACTTTTCAGCTGCGAGCTTACCAGCCAGCTGAACAACATTATAGCTCCAGCAATAATTAAATATCCTGATCCCATTTTTTTGTGTTTTTAGATTGATTTTTAAATTTACAAAACAAACTGCAAAATGCGAACCATTTTAACAAAATGCCATTTTGACATTTTTTTACCACTTTTGGCTTAATTCAGCATGTTGTTTTTAAGCAGAAAAGCAATTAATTCTGCCACATTTTTCATTTTGTACTTCTGAAGAATATTACGTCGGTGCGTTTGAACGGTTAGAAAGCTCAAAAACAAATCGTCGGCTATTTCTTGAGTCGATTTTCCTTGCGAAAGCAATAAAGCTATATCACGCTCTCTTCGGCTCAAACCCGGAATTCTTTCCAAATCTTCAGACAAAGGCTGGCTAATTATGGTTTTTACTTCTTCGCTAAAGACAATTTCGCCATCAATTGCTTTGTAAATACATTCTTTAAACTCATCAAAAGAAGCGTTTTTAAGAATATAGCCGTTCCCTCCGTTCTGAATAAACTGCATGACCAAACTTCTTTCAGACTGGCTGCTCATGCCTATAATTACAATTTTAGGATGCTTTTGTTTAATTGTTTTGCACAGATCAACGCCATTTATTACGGGCAGAAAAATATCCATTAAAATCAAGTCCACTTTATGATCTTCGATATAATCTAAAAGCGCAATTCCAGATTCAAATTTTTCTACAATTTCTATATTATCTAAATCCGCCAGCAAACCTGAAATTCCAGAAATCACAATCGGATGATCGTCTACTATTATTGTTTTATACTTCATAATCATGATTTGGGTTATATTTTAATTCAATATAAGTTGACGTTCCTTTATCAAGAACCGAATCAATTTCTATTTTTCCATTCAAAAAAGCCACACGGTTTTTAATATTTCGCAAGCCCATTCCATCTCTTTTTTCTGCATATTCTACATTAAAGCCAATTCCATTATCTTCTACGGTAATAAAAAACACATCTTTGTTCTGCGAACAAGAAACCAGAATCTGCGATGCTTTGGCATATTTTAAAGAATTGTTCAGAAGTTCCTGAATGATTCTGAAAATCATGATTTTAAAATGCTGCGGTAAAGTTGTTTTTTTTATTAAATACTGAAAATCAATCGTAGTTTCGGCGGTTGAATGCGAAGCACATAAATCTCTAAGCGCATGTTCGAGACCCAATTTCATCAAACTTTCGGGCATTAAATTCTGAGAAATATTGCGCAATTCTTTAATCGAATCATTTAACAAACCATTAATATTGGGTGCATTTTCTTTATTCTCACGGTCGGAAAGATTCAAATGCATCTTAAGCCCTGAAAGCATACTTCCGAGTCCATCGTGCAGATCTCTCGCAATTCTTTTACGCTCAACTTCTTCGCCTTCAATCAAAGCATTTGAAATTGATAGTTTCTGCTGGTTTTCTAATGCTTCAAGTTCTTGTTTATGATTGACTTCTTTTTGAAAACTTATTTTTTTCTGATAATTATTCCAGCTCCATAAAAACAAAACCGTCAGAAACAATACAAACGAAAGCACCGCAAAAAGCATCATATTCAAACGATTATTATTAACCTGCAAAACCGCTTTTTCATTTTCTGACTGCAGCAAACCAATTTTCTTTTCACTTTCCGCTTTTTTATATTTTGCCTCAAGCTCAACAATTTCACTTTTCAATTTGGCATCGTTAAGACTGTCGTTTATTACATTGTATTTATTCGAATAATAATACGCTTTCGGATATTCTTTTGTTGCATTATAAACTTTAGACAGTTCTTTATAATAATTTTTTTTATCTACAATAAAAGGCGTTTTTGCGATTAGATATTCTAAATTGCTTTTGGCTTTATCGTAATTTTTCAGTTTAAAAAGCACTTCATATTCTGCAAATTTCAATCTGTTTACTGCAATGGCATTTTGATGGCTTTCTGCCGATTTAATTCCTTTTTCAAAACTCACTAATGCTTCATTGTGTTTATTCTGTTTAGAATAATAAAGCCCTTCTGAGTAAAAATAGGAATCATTTAGATTTGATTCTGGGTATTTTTCTAAAGTCGCATAAGCTTTATCCAGAATTTCTTTTGCATCATAAAAATGTTTCAGCTCAACCAAATTCTCTGCATTTATAATATACGTTTCCATCTTAGACTCTGCTAAGGTTGCAGATTTCTTGGTTGCGCTCTCGATATATTTCTGAGCTTGATCCAGATATTCAGCTGCTTTTTCGCGTTCATCATTATTCATAAAAATAATAGCAACTGCTTTATTTAATGCACTAATTAATTCATAATCGCCACTTCTTTTAGCAATAGGAATTGCTTCATTTACCAGCAATTTCATGTAAGCGTTTTCATTATTTTTGCGCTGCTGCATAATTCCATAATTCTGAAGTATGACAGCACGAAGTTTATAAGCTTCTTTATTTCGGTATTTTTTAAGTTTAGAATTGGCTTCTAGTAAAGCTTTTTCAAAACCTTCCAAATCGCCCTTTTCTATAAAACTATAGGCATTATAGAAAATAGAAGCATCTTTTAGAAAAGGAAATTTGGCTTTAAGCTTATTTGCCTGTTCAAGATATTCTTTGGATTTTTTTGCATCCTGCGCCATCAAAAACAGTTTTGACAATCTAAAACTATTCAAACTTTTGACACTGTCTGATTTTGTGTCTTTTGTGATTTTAACAATACTGTCAATATAAACAGTATCATCATCTAAGGAAAGAATTACTTGTGAATTGGAAATTGCAGTAAAAAATACAAAAAATAAAAAGGCGTAGAGTTTCTTCATAAATGTGGCATTTACTCAAAGTTATTAAAGCTTAATGACTTTCAAAAAGAAATTAAGCGCTTTTACCTGATATCAGGTAATAAAAAATACATTTTATCAGGTATTGCCGCCCCGTAAGTAAGGGTCTAATTTTGTTATGAATCAGATTATTAATTATAAAGAATATATTATGAAATCAATTTTGAAAACCTTAGCAATTGTAATGACTCTTGCTTTTACAGCAGTTTCATGTAGTAGCGATGATGATAAAGACGGAAACAACTCAAGAGACGTTAAATATGAAGTAACAGGAAGCTTTTCTGGACAAATGGATGCAGTTTATATGGAGTCTGGAGATGCTGGACAAAGTGTAGATATTACCAAATTACCTTGGACTAAAGAATTTACTGCTTCCGCAGGTACTACCGGTGCTTCAGTCCAAGTTTCAGGTCATGGAGGTGTTGTTGATCAAACTTTAACTGTAAAAATTTACGTTGGAGGAAAAGTAGAAAAGGAAACGACTGCAATAGCAAAAAGTGACGGAACAATCGTTGCAATCCCTGGTACTTTCATCTTCCCACAATAGTTTATAGAAATTTAAAATTTTAGATTTTTGTTTTTGGTAAAAGAAAGCTTCGCAATTGCGAAGCTTCTTTTTTATGATTCTAATTGATGATTGACTTCTTCAAATTTTTCAATCAGACTATTAATTTTTTCTTGCTGTTTTCTGGTTTGTTTTGGATGGATATAAAACCAATTAAACAACATCCAGAACAATGTCATTCCATAAATCAAAATTGCCATAAAAGGCTTCATTCTACTTGCATATTCATACATATACAAACAAATCCCAACGGTTAGCAAAACAAAATATAAAGTCATCAGTTTCTTCTGCATAAAGTTTTGTTTCCTTTTAATCGAAATCAGATTTTGCAAATACTGCTGATTGGTCTGATTTGCTTCAATGTTTTTATAATTCCCTAACAATTTATTGTAGACCATTAAAAAAATCAACATTGCCAAAATCACCAAAACAATTCCAATCTTAGTCGAAACAAATTGTGGCTGATAATAAAACCAAATAAAGGCAATAAAAGCGCTGGTTGCCAAAAGCAAAATATTCGTAATCCATAAACAACGCAAACTTGTTTTCTTAAACTTATCTATTCGCGCCAGCAAATCGGTCATATCTGGCTGACTTACGGATTGTTTTTTCCATAAATCTTTAAAATCTATATTATTATCGTTGTCCATTTTCTTTAAATTTTTGAGTCAGTTTTTCTTTAATTCTGTGAATTTTCACTCTAACATTTGCTTCAGAAAGTCCGACGATTTTGGCAATTTCATTTTGTTTGATATCTTCTAATTCTAACGAAATAATGATACGATCGGTTTCTGGAAGCTCGGCAATGCATTTGTACAAGAATTGAATCTGAGGTTCTAATGATGTTTGTTTTTCTTCTGAAAGATGAACAGGAAGTTCAGATTTAGGGAAACGCTTTTGTTTTTCTATCTGCCTAAGACAATTATTGGAAGCAATTCTAAAAATCCACGTTCCAATAGAAGATTCGTTTCTAAAAGTTTCCAGTTTCTGCCAGACAATTATAAAAGTTTCCTGAGCCAAATCCTGCGCAGCATCATAATCGTTTACGAAACCCATGCAAAGCCTAAAAATTCGATCCCAATATGTTTTGTAGATTTCTTCGAATTCCATTTTAAGATTTTAAAAAATTATTCAATTGTGCCAAATACCAAGCTGTATCATCATACATTATAAAATGCAAACCTTTATCGGCATATTGAAAATTGGCTGTTTTCAGGTTTGTATATTGCCCTTCTATTACTGGTTTTAAATTTATAAAATAAGATTCTAATAAAACTAACGACGGACATTTTATCTGTGTGATTTTCGCTCTTAAATCGGTATTATAAAAATCGCAATACATTTGCCCAAAAGTGGTTCTATCCGATTTTACACTCCAATCAACCACCATATCCAGTTTAGATTTATCTTCTAAAAGTCTTGGCATAGTTTGCTTCTGCATATCGCGAAATTGAGTCTCGTTCATCGACGTCATTTGAGTAATCATTGGCGAACAGTCATTGTTTTCTTTTGATTTAAAAGAAGCGTCGCTCAAAGCCGCCAAACACGGAAGCGCGTCCACAACCACAATTTTCCCAATTAATTCAGGATAATCTGCAGCAATGGCAAGTGCCAATCCTCCACCCATGCTATGACCAACTAAAATTGGCTTTTCAATTTTATTGTCTTTGATGTAATTGGCGATTTCGTTTTTCCAATTTTCAAATGAAGGATTTGGCTGAGCTTTCACTCCAGCAAATCCTGCCATTGTAAGTGTATAACAGGTGAAATCTTTATCAAAAACTGCTTTGGTATCATTCCAAACTTCTCCAGAAGAAGCAAACCCCGGAATGAAGATTATAGATTGTTTCCCTTTTCCTGTTTTTAAAACTTCAAACGGATATGATTTTGTTTGTGCAAAAACATTTAGACATAATGCTGAGAATAAGAATGCGATAATTAAGATGATATACTTTTTCATTTTTAATAGTTTTTAAGTTGTTAAAATTCTAATAGCAATAAATTGTTAATTAAATCGGATCCATGCTTTTGATACGGCAACTATTAAAATGTTACAACGGAAATGAAAATTTTTATAAAAAAATTACAAATCCCAATGTTGGTGCGGGTTTTAACCGCACAGTATGCAAAGGTTTTTCGCAAAGAACGCTAGGTTATTTGCTCGCAAAGACGCTAAGTCGCAAAGTTTTTTTCATAATCTTGTCATCCTGAGGAACGAAGGATCACACAAGATATTCCGCAAACTAAATCGTCAATCTTTGTCGAGTTGCATGTGTGATCCTTCGTTCCTCAGGATGACAAACTGAACGGTGTACTTCTTGAAAATGACACTCTCATTTTATGTCAGTCTGAGCGAAGTCGAAGACCACGTTAGAAGCTCCACAAGCAAAATCACCAATCTTTATAGAGTCACTCGCATGGTCTTCGACTTCGCTCAGACTGACAAACTATGCACTTTTGAGGAATAAAATTCGAGAAAATTCGTGTAATTCGTGGCGAAAAAAGCATAAAAAAAATCCCAAACTCCAACAATTGGAATTTGGGATTTAAGATATTGGAATTTTAAAACAATTAACCGACTAGGTTAATTATTTTCCCAGGAACGATAATCACTTTATTTGGCGTTCTACCGTCTAAGTGTTTTTGAGTTCTTTCGTCTTTCATAACGATTTCTTCGATTTGTTCTTTTGTTAAGTCTAAAGGCAATTCGATAGTGAAACGCATTTTTCCGTTGAAAGAAACTGGGTATTCTTTATTAGTTTCAACTAAATGTTTTTCTTCAAAAATTGGGAACGCCACTTCAGAAATTGAAGTCGTATGTCCTAATTTTGACCATAATTCTTCAGCGATATGAGGCGCATAAGGTGAAACCAAAATTGCTAATGGTTCTAAAATCGCTCTTGAATGACAGTTTTGAGAAGACAATTCATTAACACAAATCATAAACTGAGAAACCGAAGTATTGAAAGAGAAATTCTCGATATCTTCTGCTACTTTTTTGATGGTTTTATGCAACGATTTTAAGTTGTCTTTTGTTGGTTCGTCGTTGTTTACGATTAAGCCATTATCGTCAAAATACAATTTCCATAATTTTTTCAAGAAACCAAATACTCCTGAAATTCCGGCAGTATTCCAAGGTTTTGCTTGCTCTAATGGACCTAAGAACATTTCGTATAAACGTAATGTATCTGCACCATATTCATTACAAATATCATCTGGAGTTACTACATTATAGTACGATTTAGACATTTTTTCAACTTCACGGCCAACAATGTATTTTCCATTTTCATCAAAAACAAATTCAGCTGTAGCAAAATCTTCTCTCCAAGCTTTGAATTTTTCTATATTTAATTCGTCTGAAGAATTAACAAAATTCACATCAACGCGAATTGGCTGTACATTTTGACCTTCAATTTTATTTTTAGATACAAAAGTATTTGTTCCTTCTAATCTGTAAACATAAGCCGTTGTACCCAAAATCATTCCCTGATTGATCAGTTTTTTAAATGGTTCTTCGGTTGGAGCAAAACCTTTATCTTTTAAGAATTTGTTCCAGAAACGAGAATACAATAAGTGACCAGTTGCGTGCTCACTTCCTCCAATGTATAAATCTACATTTTCCCAGTAAGCCAAAGCTTCTTTAGACGCAAATTCATTTTCATTGTGCGCATCCATATAACGCATCCAATACCATGAACTTCCCGCCCAACCTGGCATTGTATTCAATTCTAAAGGAAAAATCGAAACATTATCAACTAAATCGGTATTAACAACTTTATTTTGTTTTGTATCCCAAGCCCAAACTGCCGCGTTTCCTAATGGAGGCAATCCGTCTTCTGTTGGTAAATATTTCTCTACTTCTGGCAAAATAATTGGCAAATGCTGAGACTCGATCATTTTTGGCAATCCATTCACGTAATAAACTGGAAATGGCTCACCCCAATAACGCTGACGAGAGAAAACTGCATCACGCAAACGGTAATTGGTTTTACCTTTTCCTTGTCCGATTTCTTCTAATTTTTCAATCGCTTTTTGAGTTCCTTTTTTATAATCTAATCCGTTTAAGAAATCAGAGTTTGCGATTTCAACGTTATCTTTTGATCCATAAGCAGCTTCAGAAATATCAACATTAGCGAAGATATTTTTGATTTCCTGCATTCCGTTTTGGCCTTTAAAGAAATTAGCAAAAGCGTAATCTCTTTCGTCTCCGCAAGGAACCGCCATTACAGCGCCAGTTCCGTAACCCGCTAAAACGTAATCTCCAATCCAAACCGGAATTGGCTCTTTTGTAAAAGGATGTTCCGCATAAGCTCCTGTAAATGCACCCGAAATGGTTTTTACATCGGCCATACGCTCGCGCTCAGAACGTTTTGCCGTTTTTTCGATGTATGCCTCAACTTCTTCTTTTTGTTCCGGAGTTGTGATTTTAGCAACCAAATCATGTTCTGGCGCTAAAGTCATAAAAGTTACTCCGAAAATAGTGTCAGGACGAGTAGTGAAAACCTCGATTACTTCATTGTGATCTTTCACATTAAAAGTCACCAATGCTCCTACTGATTTCCCAATCCAGTTTCTTTGTGATTCTTTGATAGACTCACTCCAATCAATATCATTTAGACCTTGAAGCAAGCGTTCGGCATAAGCAGAAATTCGCATACTCCATTGTGTCATTTTTTTTCTTATAACAGGAAAGCCTCCACGCTCCGAAACTCCGTTTACAATTTCGTCATTTGCCAATACAGTTCCTAAGCCCGGACACCAGTTTACTTCGGTTTCTGCCAAATATGTCATTCTGTATTGCAACAAGATTTTTTCTTTTTGCTCTTCAGAATAAGAATTCCATTCATCAGCAGTAAAAATCGCTACGTTATCGTCGCAAACTGCTTCAACTAATGCATTTCCACTTTCTTCAAAAACAGTTACAAGCTCTGAAATATCAAATGCTTTTCCTTGTTTTCGGCAATACCAAGAATTGAACAATTGGATAAAAATCCATTGTGTATGTTTGTAATAATCCGGATTTGATGTACGCACTTCACGCGCCCAATCAAAAGAGAATCCGATTTTATCTAATTGTTTTCTGTAACCAGCGATTTGTTTTCCTTCTTTGTCAACACCACCGTCAATGTTTACGCGCGTAGTATCCTCTGGACGTTGCCCTGTCTGGATTGCATATTGTTCTGCTGGTAATCCGAAACTATCGTAACCCATTGGATGCAAAACATTGAAACCTTGGTGTCTTTTGAAACGAGAATACACATCTGAAGCAATATAACCCAACGGATGCCCTACGTGTAATCCTGCTCCAGACGGATAAGGAAACATGTCGAGAACATAATGTTTCGGTTTTTCGGAGTTATTTTTTGCTGCAAAAGTTTGATTTTCTGCCCAATATTTTTGCCATTTGGCTTCAATTTCGTTTGGATTGTATTTCATTTTATAAGGTTCAAAGTTGCAAAGTGACAAAGATTCAAAGTTTTTCTCACTTAATGAATTATCGCGCAAATTTACATTTATTGTGCATTGTTGCAAAGCTATTTCATTGACAAACAAATAAAATAACAAATTACTTATTTTTAATTAAGTAAAAATACGTATTATTGCAATTATAAATACGTATTTAATTCTTCTGATATGTCTGAAAAAAAGAAATATAATATTGAAGTCCGTATTTGGATTGAAGAAACGGAAGGCGCTTTCTTGGGAATTGGCAAAATCTGGCTTCTTGAAAATATCAGGAAAACGGGATCGATTACCAATGCCGCCAAAGAAATGAAAATGGCGTATCGGCAGGCTTGGCAATTGGTTGAAGAAATGAATCAGCGCGCCGAAAGTCCTTTAGTAGAAAAATTACTTGGCGGAAAAGGCGGAGGCGGCGCTAAATTAACCGAAGCGGGAGAAAGAGCTATTGTTGTATTTTACGAAGTCGAAAAACGCATTAAAGAATTTGCCCAAAAAGAAACTCAGAATTTAAAATTTTAATTTAAAGAAAACCACTCACAGAGATTTTTAATCTCGCAAAGACGCTAAGTCGCAAAGAGAATAATTTTAAAACTTAAAAAAAGAAAAAAAACTTTGCGCCTTTGCGTCTTTGCGAGATTAATAAAAACCAAAATCAGATTAAGCATTTAAACCAAAATCTTTTTTTTAACTACCAGTATTCATTTTAAAACATACTGAAACAAAACTAAAACCATGAACCAAAAACTCTATTTATTATTTCTTTTTATAAGCCTGAAAAATTTTTCGCAAACCGAAAAATCAAAAAACCAACAAGACAGCATCAAAAAAGAAGAACTAAACGAAATCGTGATTACCGCTTCCCGTCGTTCTGAAAACATAATGCGTTCGCCAATTAGTATCGAGCAATTAAAATCGGCGGAAGCCAAAATAATGGGTTCGCCAAGTATTTACGAAGCTTTGGAAAATGTAAAGGGTGTACAGATTATTACACCAAGTTTAGGTTTTAAAGTCATAAATACTCGCGGATTTGCCAATTCGACCAACGTGAGATTTTCGCAATTAGTTGACGGAATCGATAATCAAGCACCACATTTGGGCGCTCCAATTGCAAATGCTTTAGGTGCAAATGATCTGGATATTGATAAAATCGAAATTATTCCGGGAACCGCAGCGGCTTTATATGGAATGAATGCTATTAATGGTTTAGCCAATATTCAGACCAAAAATCCATTCGAATATCAAGGTGTTGCCGTTCAGCAATTAACTGGTGTAAATCATGTTGGGAATATTGATCGGTTTTCACCGAAAGTATATTCACAATTTAATTTGAGATTTGCGAAAGCTTTCAATGAAAAATTTGCCTTCAAAATTAATGCTTCAACAACTGGAGGAACAGATTGGGTTGCCGATGACAGAACCGATTTAGCTCCAAACGCAAATGCTTCAACTGGTTTATTTGGCGCTGATAACCCAGCTTACGACGAAGTAAACGGATACGGAAATGAATCGGCAAACCGAAAAACCTTAAACTTAAATGGCAAAAATTATGTTGTTGCGAGAACGGGTTATCGCGAAACTGATATTACAGATTATGACATTAAAAATTATAAGGCTGATTTTGGATTATATTTTCGTCCAAAGAAAAATCATGAACTTTCTGTGACTTACAAAACAGCTTTAATCAATACAATTTATCAGCGCTCGAACCGATTTAGACTTGACGATTATACTTTAAATCAGTTTTCTGCCGATTATCATACCCCTATTTTTCAAATAAAAGCTTATGCTACTACAGAAAATACTGGAAACTCATACAATCTGCGTTCACTTGCTGAAAATATGGATCGTGCCTATAAATCAGATGATAAATGGTTTGCCGATTACAGCACAGCTTACAAAAATGCAATTTCGGCTGGAGCAAGCGTTGCTGATGCACACAGAATGGCAAGAACTCAATCTGATCAAGGAAGATTTTTGCCAGGAACTGAAGCTTACGAACAAAAGAAAAACGAATTAATCGATATTAACAATTGGGATATTGGTGCGGCTTTACGCGTAAAATCGACTTTGGTTCATGGCGAAGGTTTATTTAATTGGGACAAAGCTTTTACTTCTTTCTTCGAAAAAATCGATGCTAAACTTTTAAGCGGTTTCGATTACAGAAATTATATTATTGTTCCAGACGGAAATTATTTTATCAATCCTGTTCATACTGATGAAAACTTAACGTATCAAAAATATGGTGGCTTTACACAATTGACCAAAGATTTCTTTGCTTCAAAATTGCGTTTGGGCGCTACAATAAGAGCAGATAAAGCCGATTATTTTGACACCAAATTTACGCCTCAGTTCACTACTGTTTATTCACCAAAAGAAACATTGAATTTTAGAGCTTCATATCAAACAGGTTATCGTTTTCCGAGTATTTTTGAAGGATTTTCAAACGTAAATTCTGGAGGTGTAAAACGTGTCGGCGGATTAAGAATAATGTCTGATGGAATTTTCGAGAATTCATACACAAAAGCTTCCATAGACAAATTTCAAGCACAAGTAAATACAGATGTCAATACAAATGGTTTGACTCAGGCACAGGCAATCGAAAAAAACAAAAATATGCTTCAGAAAAATCCGTACACTTATTTGGAACCTGAATTTGTAAAATCGTTTGAAGTTGGTTTTAGAGGAATGGCTTTGAACCGAAATCTTTTTATCGATGCCGATTTCTATTACAACTCTTATAAAAATTTCATTGCTCAAGTCGAAGCTAGTATTCCAAATACGACAGATCCAAATTTGATTCCGACTGCTTTGTATTCGAAAAACACTCAAAATCGTTACCGTCTTTGGACTAATTCCAAAAGTAAAATCTACAATTACGGCGGAAGTTTAGGCTTAAAATACCGTTTTGACGAAACTTTTACGGCACTCACGAATCTTACCTACACAAAATTGGACAGGACAGATGATAAAGACGGTTTAGAAGACGGTTTCAACACACCAGAATTTAATGTAAACGGAACTTTAATGGCTCAAAATATCTGGAGAAATCTGGGCGCGAGTGTAAGTGCGCGTTATCAAAACAATTTCGACTACGTTTCTTTTTTAGTCAGCGGAACGGTTCCTGCATATTGGACAATGGACGCTCAAGTTAATTACTATTTCAAAAAAACTGGAATTACAACAAAATTGGGCGGCACGAACGTATTGAATAAAACATATACTTCAATTCTTGGCGGACCATCAATTGGCGGATTATATTATTTATCTTTAGTTTGGGAAACCAAAAAAATCTAATAACAAAACCCATTATATGAAAACTAAAAATTATATTTTCATTCTTCTGATTGCTTTTTCGTGTTCAATGTGTAATACTTCTAAAAAAGAAGAAAAAGTTTCAACTGAAAAAACTTCTGAAACTAAAAAACATGAACACACAACACTTACGGCAGAAGACAGCTTAAAATTAGTAAATCATCAAATCGAAATAAAAGGAGAAGTTGAAAATCAATTGCAATTAACTGTCGATTCTTTAAAAAAGATGAAAGTAGTAACCATTGAGAATCTCAAAATAACCGGGAAAGGCGGTGTAATTAAAAGAGAGGTTAAATCTTGTAAAGCTGTTCTTTTGAGAGATATTTTAGATAAAGCAAAAATCAAACAAACCGATCATAAAGACAGAAACTTCTATATTGTGGAAAGCGCTTCCGACGATTATAAAGCTACTTTTTCGTGGGCAGAAATTTTCAATAATCC
Organism: Flavobacterium sp. UW10123; assembly: GCF_040538975.1. NCBI lineage: Bacteria > Pseudomonadati > Bacteroidota > Flavobacteriia > Flavobacteriales > Flavobacteriaceae > Flavobacterium > Flavobacterium sp. UW10123. The sequence goes on along the minus strand of NZ_JBEWQE010000009.1, from coordinate 150,670 downwards.
AACGGGAGACAATGCTTATGTCATCTTCGAAGAAAATGGCAAACCAGTCAAAAACGGAGAAATGATTGGGCTGTGCAAAAATGATATTGCAACTGGGCCTCGTCATGTTTATTGGTTAAAAAGCATAGAGGTTTATAAGGTTAAATAAGATGCAAAGGTTCTGAGGCACTAAGTTGCTAAGTTTTTTTTGCTCGCAAAGTCGCGAAGTCGCAAAGTTTTTCTTCTTAAAATATATTAAAACTTTGCGACTTCGCGACTTTGCGAGATTAAAACAGTTTTACATAAAAACTTTAGAGTGCTTTACAATTAAACCCGCTTTTATTCAAGATTTAAATCGTACTTTTAAGTATAAAAGTTTGTTATTAACTTTAAATAAAGAAATTCTTTATTATTTTTACCACATAATTTAAGCAGACTATGAGTTCTAACTTTGATAAATTTCAAAAACGCAGGTTAATTTCCTCTTATTTTTCAGTAGTATTAAGTGTATTCTTGGTTTTATTCCTTTTGGGAGTACTAGGATTATTCATTATTAATTCTAAACAGCTGGCAGACGATTTTAAAGAAAAAATTGCCATGACGGTTTTCTTCAAAAATGAAGCAAACGACAGTATTATCAAAGCATTTGACACCGAATTAAAAAGAGCTCCTTTTGCACTTTCTCATGTTTATGTTTCAAAAGAAAAAGCGGCAAAAGAACATACTGATATTATCGGAGAAGACTTTTTAACCTTTTTGGGAGAAAATCCATTATTGAATTCATACGACATTCACTTAAAAGCAGATTATGTAGAAAGAGACAGCATCGTTAAGATTGAAAGCAACTTCCGCAAAAATGCTATGATTTCAGATATTGTTTACGATAAACAATTGGTAAATCTTGTAAATGATAACATCAGAAAAGTAAGTATGTGGATTTTGATTATTAGTGGTTTCTTGACTGTAATTGCAGTTTTATTAATCAATAGTTCATTGCGTTTATCTATACATTCAAATCGTTTTATTATTAAAACGATGCAGATGGTTGGAGCTACAAAAGCGTTTATCCGTAAACCATTTGTAATGCGAAGTGTAAAACTTGGAATGCTTGGTGCTGGTTTAGCCATCATTGCTTTAATCGCACTATTATTATATGTAGACACTAATTTCCCTGGTTTAGGAATTCTAGAAGACAAGGCTTTAACTGGTTTAGTTTTAGTTGCTGTTTTCGGATTAGGAGTTCTAATTACTTGGGTAAGTACGCATTTTGCTACTCAGCGTTTCCTTAACTTAAGAACTGACGATCTTTACTAATTGTAGATTTTAGATTGCAGATTTTAGATTGCAGATTTTAGATTTAAAAAAAAATGCCTTCGACTTTGCTCGGGCTGACAAATAAATAAAAATGAAAAACAACAATAAAGAAGAACAACAAGTTCAAAAACAGGAATTCCTTTTTGACAGCATCAATTATAAAATCCTTTTAATTGGTATTGCTGTAATTGCCTTAGGATTTATTTTAATGTCTGGCGGAGGAAGTAAAGATCCTAATGTTTTTAACGAAGAAATTTTCAGTTTTAGACGTATTCGTTTAGCTCCAACAACGGTTTTAATCGGTTTCGGAATCACGATTTATTCTATTTTCAAAAAATCTAAATAAATAGATTTATAGATTTTTTTTGTCACCCTGAGCGAAGTCGAAGGGCAATATAAAATCTGAAATCTAAAATCTAAAATTCTAAATGAATACATTACAAGCTATTGTTCTTGCTATTATTGAAGGAATCACAGAATTCTTGCCTGTTTCTTCTACAGGGCACATGATTATCGCGTCTTCTTTTTTCGGAATCGCTCATGACGATTTCACTAAACTTTTTACTATTGTAATTCAGCTTGGTGCAATTCTTTCTGTAGTGATTTTATACTTCAAACGTTTCTTTCAAACTTTTGACTTTTACTTTAAACTTTTAGTTGCTTTTATTCCTGCCGTGGTTTTAGGATTATTATTAAGCGATTTTATTGATGGCTTACTAGAAAATCCTGTTACAGTTGCAATTTCGCTTTTACTTGGAGGTCTTATTTTATTAAAAGTAGACGAATGGTTCAACAAACCAAACGATCCAGAAGTTTCAACTGAGATTACTTATGCAAAGGCTTTTAAAATTGGATTATTTCAATGTTTGGCCATGATCCCTGGAGTTTCTAGAAGTGGAGCAAGTATCGTTGGAGGTATGGCGCAAAAGTTAACTAGAACTTCTGCTGCCGAATTTTCATTTTTCTTAGCTGTTCCAACTATGTTGGGGGCTACTGCAAAAAAATGTTATGATTATTACAAGGCTGGTTTTGAATTATCTCACGACCAAGTTAACATGCTTGTTATTGGAAATATTGTTGCTTTTGCAGTAGCATTATTAGCAATCAAAACTTTTATCGGATTCTTGACTAAAAACGGGTTTAAAGTTTTTGGTTATTACCGAATTATTGCTGGAATCATTTTATTGTTGATTCACTTTTTCATTCACCCGCTTACGATTATATAATGACACCTGAAGAATATTTAAACGGACAAGTTTTATTGATTGACAAACCTTTAAAATGGAGTTCGTTTCAAGCTGTCAATAAATTAAAATACCTTTTAATTAATAAAGTTGGACTTCCTAAAAAGTTCAAAATTGGCCATGCTGGAACTTTAGATCCTTTAGCAACTGGGCTTTTATTAATCTGCACTGGAAAATTCACTAAAAGAATAGCCGAACTTCAAGGTCAGGCAAAAGAATATACCGGAACTTTTTATATCGGAGCCACTACTCCATCTTATGATTTGGAAACAGAAATCGATCAAACCTTTCCAACAGATCATATCGATGAAACTTTAATTTATGAAACTGTAAAACAGTTCTTAGGAGAAATTGATCAAAAACCACCTATCTTTTCTGCCATCAAAAAAGACGGAGTTCGTTTGTACGAGCATGCGCGTGCTGGAGAATCTATCGAAATTGAAAGCAGAAAAACTACTATTCACGAATTTGAAATTACTAGAATTGCATTGCCAGAAGTTGATTTTAGAGTAGTTTGCTCTAAAGGAACTTATATTCGTTCTCTTGCTTTTGATTTTGGAAAAGCAATGAATTCTGGTTCTCATTTAACCGTTTTACGCCGAACCAAAATTGGCGATTACGATGTAAAAAATGCTATCGATATTACTTTATTTGAAGAAAGCTTTAAGTAATTAAAAAACAAAAAGCACATTACGTATTTGAAAGTAATGTGCCAAGCTCCTAAAAATAAGTAAAGTTATTTCATACTTATCTCAGTTTAATAGTGAGGCACATTTTTCCCTCCAAATAAAAATGTAGAAAAGAAATCATAAAATCTTTCGAATAACTTTTTCATAATAGTGTACTTTTTAATTGTTTAACATTAAATAAAACACCAATAAAAAGAGTAAATCTGAAAGCTATAATAGACGTGGGATTAGTTTTACTAAGTTACGAAATTCTATTGAAGTCAAAAAGACTTTAAGATAATTTTATTAACAAATAATCTGTTTATCAACACATTAATCCGATTAAAGGCGATTATACTTAATATTTTCCATAATCTCAACCAGTTCTTCCTGAACCGAAATTCCTTTATCTGCCAGATACCATAACTGCAGATCGGTTTTTATTTTTTCGTCGATAGCACCAACTTCTCTTTTATGTTTTTCCATTAATTCGGTTGCTCCTTTAGGTCTTGGTCCCCAATCGGCACGCACAATTCCGGCTTCTTTGCAAATCACGATTATTTTTGGAATTGCTCTTCCTCCGTTAGTCAGATAATGACTCATTAAATCATCATTTTCATCGCGAAATGCAATTCTCAAATCGATCTTTTTATGAGAAGCCAAAGCCATTTTATTTAAAATTGGAAGTATCTGCGCCGCGTCTCCACACCAGCCTTCAGAAAGTACTAGCCAGATATAATGATTATCCAAGTTTTGAAGTTTCTCGGCAACAGAATCTGAAATAGTTATCGTTTTTTCAAGCCTATTCATTCTAGCTTCATTCAATTTAGAATAATTGGTAAGACTTTCAGATTGTTCATTCCCTGTCGATTTTCCTTCTGTCAATAAATCGGTTACTATTTTTCTGTATTCAGCATAAGAATGACTATTGAATAATGCTTTGGCTACGATGCTTTTCATATTTTTTTATTTTTAGGATACAATAAAAATACAAATTTTAGGAAGATGGAGAAAATGACATTTGTCACATTTCAAATTAAATAACTGTGAAGCCTTTGTATAGTTAAAATTGCAGCGCGAATTAATTTTTTGCAAACATTATTTTTAAAAATCAGAATATGTCTATATTTGCACAAATTAACGCAACACACACATGAAATATAAAAGAATTCTTCTTAAACTTAGCGGCGAAGCCCTAATGGGTGATTTACAATACGGTATTGACCCGAAGAGATTAGGCGAATATGCAGATGAAATCAAGCAGATTCACGACAAAGGAGTAGAAATTGCTATTGTTATTGGAGGAGGAAATATTTTTAGAGGCGTTGCCGGAGCAAGCGCAGGAATGGACAGAGTGCAAGGAGACTATATGGGAATGCTTGCAACTGTTATTAACGGAATGGCTTTGCAAGGCGCTCTTGAAGATAAAGGAATGAAAACGCGTCTGCAGACAGCTTTAAAAATGGAATCTATTGCAGAACCATATATTAAAAGAAGAGCTGACCGTCACCTAGAAAAAGGCAGAATTGTAATTTTTGGAGCTGGAACTGGAAATCCTTATTTTACAACTGATACTGCTGCAGTTTTAAGAGGTATCGAAATCAATGCTGATGTAATTTTAAAAGGAACTCGTGTTGATGGTGTTTACGATTCTGATCCAGAAAAAAATGCTTCGGCTGTAAAATTTGACTTCATTTCTTTTGATGATGTTCTTAAAAAAGGATTGAATGTAATGGACACTACTGCATTTACATTAAGCCAGGAAAACAAATTGCCAATCGTTGTTTTTGATATGAATAAAATTGGAAACCTTTTGAAAATCTGCGAAGGCGAAAATATCGGAACTGTAGTAAATATCTAGACTGCTTAGATTGTTAGAATTTTAGATTTTCTAAATTCGTGACAACCTCTGGCAATCAAAAAACAAATAATATTAGTTAGTAATTTAGAAGATACAATTTTAGAGTCTGAGAATATAATCTTCTATCCCGATAGCTATCGGGACTAAAAATCTAAACAAAATGACTGAAGAAATAGACTTTATTTTAGAAAGTACTGAGGAATCAATGAATGGTACTATTGCACACTTAGAGAAAGAATTTCTTAATATTCGTGCAGGAAAAGCTTCTCCAGCTATGCTTGGAGGTGTTTTTGTAGATTATTACGGATCTGCAACACCGCTTTCTCAAGTATCTAAAATTAGCGTTCCAGATGCTAGAACAATTACATTACAGCCATTTGAAAAAAATATGCTTTCTGCTATTGAAAAGGCAATCTTAATCGCTAACATTGGTTTTAACCCAATGAATAACGGAGACGTTATTATCATCAGTGTACCGCCTCTAACAGAGGAACGTCGTCGTGATTTGGCTAAACAAGCAAAATCTGAAGCTGAAGATGCTAAAATTGGTATTCGTAACTCTCGTAAAGATGCTAATACTGATATCAAAAAATTAGAAAAAGAAGGAACTTCAGAAGATATCTGTAAATCTGCAGAAGAAGAAGTTCAAAACTTAACAAACGCTTACATTAAAAAAATTGATGAGTTATTGGCTGCAAAAGAAGCTGAAATCATGAAAGTCTAAGTAAGATTTGATTATAAAATAAAAATCCGTCTGGTTTATTGTACCAGACGGATTTTTTTATTGCTATTTTTGCATACGAAATTTAATTTCTTTTCGTTTTTGAAACTATATCATTCTGTATGAAGCTATTTTGTTTTTTGACTTTGTTTTTCACGCTTACTCTTCAAGCGCAAATTCAAATAAACGGAATCGTAACCGATTCAAACAGCAAACCGCTTGCGTTTGCCACCATTACCACTTCAGAAAACAATAACACGATTACAGATGTTGATGGAAAATTTATTTTTAAAATCAGTTCCTCTGCGACATCTCTTACGGTTTCTTATATCGGTTTTCAGTCCAAAACTATCGCCTTGATCAACAGCAAAACCTTTTATTCGATTTCACTTTTACAGAAAACAGATGATTTAAAAGAAGTTGTAGTTTCTAATGAAAATCCTGCTCTAACGATAATAAAAAAAGTTATCGCCAATAAATCAACAAACGATCCTCAGAAAAAACTCAATAATTTTGAATATAAAACCTATAACAAACTTATTGTAACAGCTAATCCAGATTCGATCGATGGGCGTATTGATACTACAGCCGCATATAAAGATCTAAACAAAAAAATCATTAACATTGATTCTTCCGATTATAAGTTTAAAGAGATTGTAAGCAAGCAGCACTTATTTCAGACGGAGAAAGTTTCGCAATATCAGTTCGGAAATAACAAACTGAAAGAAACCGTTTTAGGAACAAAAATTGCTGGTTTTAAACAGCCCATTTATGAAGTCCTTGCTTTCAACCTTCAATCTATTTCTATTTACGATCCTAAATATGAATTATTCGAAACTAAATACGAAAATCCGATTTCGAAAAATGCTCCTTCAAACTACAATTACAAACTGTTAGATACCGTTAGTATCCGAGGTCGTGACACGTACATGATTTATTTCAAAAACAAATCAAAGCACAGAACTTCTGGACTTGAAGGTGTTTTGTATATTGATAAAGAAAATTATGCTGTCGCAAAAGCAGTAATGCGAATTAAAGGCGTTTTGGATATTAGTGGCATTCATGAATTTGAATATATTCCGAAAGAGAAAATCTGGTTTCAGAGCAATACCACTTTTAAAATCGTAAAAGGAAAAAATGATGACGACATTCGAATTTTAGGCGGCACTATTCAGTTTGACGGAGATGTAGAAGAGAATTTTGAAACACGGAAAAAAGTAGCCTCCGATTTTACTTATCTCCTTTCAGAAAGTAATAGTTTTGATATTCGCGTTAACACCGGGACTCCAATAAAAAACCCTTCGCTTTACATCGAAATTAACGATGATGCGGCCAAAAAACCTGAAAGTTTCTGGGAAGCTTACCGCAAAGAAAATCTCGATTTAAAAAGCCAGAAAACCTATTTATTACTCGACAGTCTTTCTGTTAGAAATAGAATTGAAAAACGTTTAGGAATTGGTCGAAAAATCATTAATGGTTTTTATCCAATTGGCCCTATCGATTTGGATTTAAAAAAAATTATCAGCTACAACAATTATGAAGGTTTTCGTCTTGGTGTAGGCGGTATTACAAATGACCGTTTGTCTAAATATTTCCGTCTTGAAGGCTATGGCGCTTATGGAACGAAAGATGGTGTTTTTAAATATAGCGTCGGTGGCGGCGTTTTGTTAGATAAACATACCAATACTTGGTTTAATGGCTACTATGCCGATGATGTACGAGAAATAGCAAGTACTGTTTTTAGCGTTGATAAACGTGTTTTTAAAATTTACGATCCACGTCCTATCAACATTAGCACTTTTTATGAATACGTGGGATGGCGTGCTAATGTCCAAACCAAATTTATTCCGAAAACCGAAGCTGTTTTAGAACTTTCGAGAAATTATATCGAACCAAAATTCGATTATCTATTTAATCTAAACGGAAAACTGTACTCTAATTATATTATGACTACAGCAATGCTTTCTATTGTTTGGGCGCCTTTCAGCAATTATATGCAGACTCCGACAGGAAGGAATGAAAGTGATAAAAAGTTTCCGAGATTTACTTTTCAATACACACAATCTCTGCCGAATGTTTTTGAAAACGATTTTACTTTCAGCAAAATAGATTTTAAAGCTGAATACGAAAAGCAATATTTAAACCGTCAAAAAACAAGTCTACTTTTACAGGGAGGTTTAGCAATGGGAGATGTTCCTATTACGCATTTGTACAACACTGCTCCGAACAACTTAACTAAAGAAACGGTTGCCCAGCGTATTACTTTTGCAGGAAGAAATTCTTTTGAAACAATGTTTTTTAACGAATTTTTCTCTAGTCAATATCTGATGTTTCAAATTAAACATGGTTTCGACCGACTTACGCTTTTCAAAAAAGTGAGACCATCATTGGTTTTAGTTACCAGAATGGCTTGGGGAAGTATGGAAAATCCAGAACAGCATGTTGGTCCAGAATATAAAACTCTTGACAAAGGTTATTTTGAATCGGGATTAGAATTGAACAGAATCTTTAAAGGTTTTGGCTTAGGTGGATTCTATCGTTACGGACCAAATCAGTTAATGAGGTTTGAGGATAATATTGCGGTTAAGATTTCTTATGTTCTTGATTTGGGACTATAGTTAAATTCCAATTTTAAAATTCCAAATTCTACTTTTAGCGCAAAATTAACACAACGTATATCTGTAGAGACGCACCGCAGTGCGTCTACGCAACGAATATCATCATGGGGTAGACGCACTAAAGTGCGTCTCTACGAATATTGAAACGAAATAAAAAATCCCAAACTCCAACAATCAATTGGAATTTGGGATTTTAAAATTTTAGAATTTCAATTTTTATGGTTTAAGAATCAAAACTGATGGAGAATTATTCAGCCAAATACTTTGAGATTCTATTAGTTTCTTCCAGCTTTCCAGACTGATGATCATCAAATCTTGGCTTTCTAAAAATTCTTTCTTCAAGGTTCTGTCATTCATAACCATGATATGATTTGGGGCAATCTGCTCAATAGAACGAATGGTTTCTTGAATTTCTCTTGTATTTTTCACTTCTCCACCAGCGTCTAAAACTGTAATCTGTGAACCATTATTATTGATTAGTTTTTTAGCATACTCAATTAAAAAAGCATCTTCTTTACTAAAAACAGGCATCAAAACCTGATTGACTTCTTCCAAATCTTTATCAATAAAAATTCCGACTGGCATTTTAGACTTTGCAATAATATGGCGCGTTCTTTCATCAAAAGGAGAATTCTCAAACAGTCCTTCTTTTCCTGTAAACTTATCAATCAAACGATCCGGATTTACAATTCGAGTAGTAAAACCAAGTATTTTACCGAGTAGAGTCCCATCAAAAATAGATTGTCCTAAACCAACCAGCAATAAATCATATTCGCCTTGATTTGCCGTATCAATAATATCTGAATCAATATCATTAGAAACTTTAAACAAACTCACCACATTCTGATTCAAACGATTTGACTCTTCAATAATCGGAACCAGCATTTTACGTTCGTGCTCTTTAACATCAAAAGAATGCACTTCAGTACTCAGAGACACATGCATCGCTGCTACAACAGAATTATCTCCTTGTTTTTTAACTAAACTATTAGCAATCTGAAGTAATTTTTTACCTCTTTCTGGAGTAGCAAATGAAAGCAGTATTTTATATTTACTCTTAGTTCCGATTTCTTCTGGAACGGCTGTAATTTTATCTTTAAAAATAAATCCAATAAGATCTAATGCTGGACCGGTCATAAAAGTAGTCAGCAACGCCATAATTACCATCATGGTAAAAATTTCTGTAGATAATACGCCGAGATCGTAACCAATATTTAAAACCACAAGTTCCATTAAACCTCTTGTATTCATTAAGGCTCCAATTGCTAAACTGTCTTTCCAATTCTGTCCCATAAATTTTGCTGCCAAAGCACTTCCGAAGAATTTACCAACTACAGCAACCAAAATAATCAAACCTGTGATTTTCCATAATTCAGGATCGTTCAATAACCCGATTTGTGTACGTAACCCTGTAAAAACGAAGAACAAAGGCAATAAAACAATGATCGAAACGTCTTCTACTTTTTCAATAAATATGTTTCTGAATTTATTGTTTTCTGGCATAATTGCTCCAGCCAAGAAAGCTCCAAACAAAGCGTGAATTCCGATTAATTCTGAAGCATAAGCAGAAATTAAAAGCGTAATAAAGAAAATAGCAACAACTGGTTTATTTAAACTTTCACGCGTTGCATTTAAATCTCCTACTCTTTTTAAGAACGGACGAACAATTTTTAGCATGATGATCACATATAAAATCGCCATTCCGATTACATATAATGAACTTGAAAGCGAACCTGCTTTTACAATTGCAATAACAACTGCCAAAATACACCAAGCTGTAATATCATCTGCAGCTGCACAAGTGATTGCAATGGTTCCTAATTTGGTTTTCTGCATGCCGCGTTCTTGGACAATTCTAGCCAAAACAGGAAAAGCCGTAATACTCATCGCGATACCCATAAACAATCCGAAAGAAGAAAATTCGACTCCTTGAGGTGCAAAAGTTTCATATATAAAATAGGCCAATGACAATCCTAAAGCAAACGGAATAACAATACTAGCGTGACTGATGACAACTGCATCGTGCGCTTTATTTTTCAAAACTTTCAGATCCAATTCCATTCCGATAACAAACATGAAAAGGATTAAACCGATTTGGCTTAAAAACTGTAGATTCCCTAAAGATTCTTTTGGAAATAAAGCGACTGAAAACTCCGGAAAATACATTCCGACCAAAGATGGCCCTAAAACAATTCCAGCAATCATTTCGCCAATTACAGAAGGTTGTCCGATTTTTCTAAAAAACCAGCCAAATAAACGTGCCACTAAAATTATAGTAATGATTTGCGCCAATAAAATGGCCAAAGGATGCTGCAAATTATCTACCATCGAATGCAGAAAGTCTTTCCAATGATTACTTTCGACACTTTTCTTTACAATATGACGCCCTGCTTCTAATGAGACGCCTTTTGAAATTACCCAATATATCAGTGCTGTAAAACCACCAATAATTGTTACATAGAATAAAGAGTTCTTAATGTTATTCATAACTCGTTCTTTTAATTTATTGCAGCAAATATCAGAACTGAGTTTTAAGTGAAAAAGCAAACTTCCTGCTAATTTTCAATGTATGTAACAAGTCGGAAAAACTTTGTAATAAGTTATAATTTTACCTTTTTCAAAAAATCAGAACGATAGGTTTCGCTTAAGATTAAAGCTATATTTTTGTTATTTTCTTCTAAATGATGAAGCACAATTTCGTTATGGTTAAAAAATTTTATAGCCTTTACAGCTACAATTTCTTTTTTATTGATTCGACAGAAATCGGCATCTGGCAATTCATTTAAAAGCGTATCGAATTTTACATTTTTCAAATTCAGGAAACTTCCGTCAGCAAGCAGAACTGTTTTGTCTCGGCTATCGCTCAAGGCTGTTTTTATGTATTGAATTTTATTAAAATACAGCAGCGTTTTTCCTTTGTCTGTATTAAGCTGAATAAACTTTTTTGAATTATCTGATTTATCGAAACGTTCAAGCGCTTTCGAAATCGCTTTTTGAAGCCGTTCTAATTTTACAGGTTTGGTAATATAATCTACTGCATCAATATTAAAAGCATCAGCAGCATATTCTTTATATGCCGTACAAAAAATGACCAATTTATGATCTAGCAATTCAGCCAAATGCAGACCGTCCATTCCTGGCATTTCGATATCAGAAATTAAAAGGTCAAAATCCAGTTCTGGAATATCAGATAAAAGTTTTTGCGGATTATTAAATGTTTTTACAATTTCCAATTCTGGAATTTGTTCGCAAAGCATTTTAAGATAAGTTAATCCCGGAAGCTCATCGTCCAGAAGCAAGCATTTCAGTTTTGTATTCAAGTAAATCTATTTTTAGATGAGCAATGTAGACATCATTTTCTACAAACTTATCGAGTTTGAAATTATTCTTATAAATAATGCGAAGGCGGTGTTCGAGAGTCGCATGGCCAAAACCGCTTCGTTCTTTTTTCAGTACTTTTTTATCGGAGATTTTATTAGAAACCGTCATAAAAAAAGCATTGTTTTTAAATTCAAAAACTACCGAAATAAAAGCATCTGCACTTTGAAGATCGGCGTGTTTAAAAGCATTTTCAATTAAATCAATAGAAATTAAAGGCGCCAACAAAGGCTGATCGTACAATTTATCTTCCTCATTAATGTTGGTTTTAACCTTAAGTTCAAAAAGCGGACTGATTTTAATTTTATTGATTTCGATTAAATTCAACGCAAAATCGATTTCCTCTTTGGCCGTTACAAACTTCTTTTTGCTTTCGTAAAGAATATAATCCAGAACATTGGCCAGTTTATCCAAGGCAAAATAAGTCTGATACGCATGCGACTGAATCGAATTTAGAATATTCTTAAACAAATGCGGATTCAGTTTTGATTCTAAATTCTCCAATTGCAAATCATTGACTTTTGATTCTAAAGCATAAAAACTTTTTTCTGCATCTTCTTTTGCTTTTTTGGTTTGCATTAATTGATACACCATAAAACAAATAATGACAATTAAAAGCAATAGGATTGCCAAGAAAATAAAAGTGGTTGTATTGTTTTGTTGCATCTACGTGGTTTTATATTTTGACTCAAATTCAAGAATAAAATTACTGAATCTGCTTCAATCTGTTGAATCTGTGTGAGTCTTTTTCGCTAAGAAAACTATCTAATCTAAGTTTTCTTAAAATCGAAATTGTTTGCAAATATGGGAAAACCTTACGATTTACAGATTAAACAAGACAAATTATAGCAAAAACAGCACTATCAAATTTGTGTTAACGTTAAGTAAAATAGAGTGGAATATTTATGATTTCGAGCACTTTTCACTACATTTGCATCCATTTTTAAAGATTTTATGAAAAACGCTGTCCAAGTTGGATTTTGGGAAAAATTAGCCCGAATCATACTTAAAAACCGAATTACGATTCTGGTTATACTTTCTGCTTTAACTCTTTTCTTTGGTTATCAGTGGAAGAATCTTTCTATGACTTATACTGAAGCTAACTTGCTTCCAAAAGATCATATTGCAAATAAAGATTACCAAAAATTCCTAGACAAATTTGGTGAAGAAGGAAACTTAATTGTTATTGGTTTTAAAGACCCTAAATTCTTTACACCAAAAAATTATGCCGCTTGGACCGAATTGATGAACGGTTTGAAAAAAGCCAAAGAAGTTGATTTGGTTATTTCTTTGAATGATTTAAAGAAATTAGAAAAAGATACTGTAAACCAAAAGTTTGTTCTAGCACCATTTATTGACGAAAGCAAAGCACTTGACGCCAATTATTTAAAAAGTGTCCAGTACGATTTGTTTCACAATCTTCCTTTTTACGAAGGTCTTTTATTTAACAAAGAAAGCGGAAGCGTTCGTTCTGCGATTTACATGAACAAAGCTTTGGTAAACACGGCTGAAAGAAAGACTTTTATCTTAAATGACTTGGTTCCGAAAATCGATAAATTCGAAAAAACAACTGGAATCGATCTTAAAGTTTCTGGAATGCCTTACATCCGTACGATTAATGCGGATAACATGAAAGGCGAAATCGGACTTTTCATTGGAGCGTCTTTATTGACCGTTTCTCTGATTTTCTTTTTCTTCTTCCGTTCATTCAGAGCTACTTTTATTTCAATCTGTATTTTAATTGTTGGTGTAACTTGGTCGTTTGGAACACTTGGTTTATTTGGTTATAAAATCACGATTTTAACAGCAATTATTCCGCCGCTGATTATCGTTATCGGAATTACAAACTGTATTTTCCTGATCAACAAATATCAGCAGGAAATCAAAATACACAACAATCAGGCAAAGGCTTTACAGCGTGTTATTTCAAAAATTGGGCATTCAACTTTTATGACCAACTTAACGGCTGCAATTGGTTTTGCAACTTTGATGATTACAGGAAACGAACTGCTTTTTGAGTTTGGATTGGTAACTTCTATCAACGTGATTTCTGTTTATACTTTGACACTTTTTATCGTGCCAATTATTTACAGTTTTATGCCATTGCCAAAAGAAAAACATTTATATCATTTAGACAAAACTTACATTTCGACACTTTTAAACACAGTTACAACTATCGTTAAAGGTAAAAAGACAATTGTTTATTGCATTTACGCTGTTCTGTTTCTTGTGAGTTTGAATGGAGTTAGACAAATGAAAGTTTCAGGAAGTTTAATTGGAGAAATGCCAAAAAGCGCTTCTTTTTTTAAGGATATTTTATTTTACGAAAAAGAATTCAACGGTGTAATGCCACTTGAAATTATGATTGACACCAAAAAGAAAAAAGGTGTTATGAAGCCTTCGACGATTCGTAAAATGGATGAATTGCAAAATACTATTTCTGAAATTCCAGAATTGGCAAAACCTGTTTCAGTTGTAAACTTGGTTAAATATGCAAAACAGGCTTTCTATAACGGAAACCCTGAATATTACCAATTGCCAACTTCTCAAGAACAGACTTTTATTTTGGGTTATGCTAAAAATGCAACCAAAAACAGCAAAGAAAACTTAATGAAAGCGTATGTTGATTCGACTGGACAATATGCCCGAATCACCACTTTCATGAAAGATATTGGAACAGATGAAATGGCAAAAGTAGAAGGAAAACTTCGAAATAAAATTGACGAAATTTTCCCGAAAGACCGTTATGAAGTTACAATTACAGGAAAAGCATTGGTTTTCCAGAAAGGAACAACTTATTTGGCGCACAACTTAATTGAATCATTATTGTTTGCGATTTTAACTATTGCAATCTTAATGCTGTATTTATTCCGTTCGTTCAAAATGGTAGCAGCTTCTTTGATTACGAATATTTTACCGCTTTGCATCACTTCGGGATTAATGGGTTATTTTGGAATTCCGTTAAAACCTTCGACGATTTTGGTATTCAGTATCGCTTTCGGAATCTCGGTTGATAATGCGATTCAGTTTATGGCGAAATACAAAGACGAGTTGACTCAAAACAAAGGAAAAGTAAAAAAATCTGTTTTCAGCGCTTTAAGAGAAACTGGAGTAAGCACATTCTATACTTCTATCGTTTTGATTTTAGGTTTTGCCACTTTTACTTTATCAAGCTTCAGTGGAACAATCGCGTTAGGAGGATTAATTTCTTGTACTTTGGTTTTTGCCATGTTTGCTAATTTGGTGGTTTTACCATCGTTGGTTTTGACTTTTGAGAAGAAGAAAACGAGAAAAGAGGAATTGGAGAGTTTGGAGAAATAGTATTTTGCCACGAATTTCACAAATTGACACGAATTTAAAAAACATAAATCTTTGTCAAAGTTTAAAACTTTGACAAAGATAGTCGCACAGTTTGTCATTCCAGGAACGAGGAATCTCACACGAAGCTCGACAAAGATTTGCCACAATCTTGTCATTTCGACGAAGGAGAAATCTCCGCAAGTAGCTCCGCTCACTAGTTCCTAACTTTGTCGAGTTTCTTACGAAGATTTCTCCTTCGTCGAAATGACAAAAGTAAAAGAAAGTGTTTCTTTTGAAACCAAATGCCCTAGCCCTGATCGAAGCGGCATCCTTTCTATTTTTCCTTTAAAAATAGAAAGATACAGCGAAGAGCAGGAAACAGCTTCAAAAATTAATTATTATCGATTATATTTGCAGTTGTTCAAAACGAATATTATTTAATATCAATTATATATAAAAATGAAACACACAAAAGTTAGAGACTTATTAAACAGTACGACGACGTTACAGGAAGTGAATGCAAAAGGTTGGGTGAGAACTTTTAGAAATAATCAGTTCATCGCTTTAAATGACGGTTCTACAATTAATAATATTCAATGTGTTGTTGATTTTGAAAATACACCAGAAGAGACTTTAAAAAGAATCACTACTGGAGCTGCGGTTTCTGTAATCGGAACTTTGGTTGAAAGTAAAGGTGCTGGTCAGAAATACGAAATTCAGGTTAACAAACTTGAAATCCTTGGAGATTCTGACGCTGAGAAATTCCCAATGCAGCCTAAAAAACACTCTTTAGAATTTTTACGTGAAAATGCTCACTTACGCGTACGTACAAATGCTTTTGGAGCAATTATGCGTGTGCGTTCGGTATTGTCTTATGCGGTTCACAAATATTTTCAAGATAAAGGTTTCGTATATGTAAACACGCCAATTATTACTGGAGCTGACGCTGAAGGTGCTGGAGAAATGTTCCAAGTTACTTCTTTGCCATTGGATAATCTTCCTAAAAACGAAGAAGGAAACATCGATTTCAAAAAAGATTTCTTTGGAAAACATACCAACTTGACAGTTTCTGGACAATTAGAAGGTGAGACTTTTGCAATGGCTTTGGGTCAGATTTATACTTTTGGACCAACGTTTAGAGCAGAGAATTCAAACACTTCTCGTCACTTAGCAGAATTCTGGATGATCGAGCCGGAAGTTGCTTTCAATGATTTGGATGACAACATGGATTTGGCTGAAGATTTTATTCAGTACGTAATTAAATATGCTTTAGACAACTGTAAAGACGATTTGAAATTCTTAGAAGGAAGACTTCTTGAAGAAGAAAAATCAAAACCACAGGCTGAAAGAAGCGAAATGGCTTTGTTAGAAAAATTGAACTTCGTTTTAGAAAACAACTTCAAACGTGTTTCGTATACTGAAGCTATTGACATTTTAAGAGATTCAACTCCAAATAAAAAGAAGAAGTTCCAATATTTAATCAACGAATGGGGAGCTGATTTACAATCAGAACACGAGCGTTTCTTGGTTGAAAAACACTTTAAATGTCCGGTAATTTTATATGATTACCCAGCAAACATCAAAGCGTTTTACATGCGTTTGAACGACAACACAGAACCAGGAAGAGAAACTGTCCGCGCAATGGATATCCTTTTCCCTGGAATTGGAGAAATTGTTGGTGGTTCTGAAAGAGAAGAGCGTTACGACGTTCTGGTTGAGAAAATGGAAAAACT
The DNA here is from genome assembly GCF_040538975.1 of Flavobacterium sp. UW10123. Taxonomy (NCBI): domain Bacteria; kingdom Pseudomonadati; phylum Bacteroidota; class Flavobacteriia; order Flavobacteriales; family Flavobacteriaceae; genus Flavobacterium; species Flavobacterium sp. UW10123. The sequence goes on along the minus strand of NZ_JBEWQE010000009.1, from coordinate 133,854 downwards.
TGGAATTGACAAAGAAGAATTATACTGGTATTTAGACACCAGAAGATTCGGTTCTGCAACTCACGCAGGTTTCGGTTTAGGTTTTGAGCGTTTGGTATTGTTTGTAACTGGAATGACAAACATTAGAGACGTAATTCCTTTCCCAAGAACTCCTGGGAGTGCAGAGTTCTAAGAAGTTTAAAAAAGTTTCAGGTTTCAAGTTTCAGGTTGTTGGAACTTGAACTAAAATTATAAAATTTGGTTTCAAGTTTCAGGTTTCAGGTTTACCCAGCTCAGTTGGAAAACTTGAAACTTGAAACTTGAAACTTTTAACAAAAACAAATGCTAAAGCAATTTTTAAATTTAAAATTATCCCAAAAATTATCTCCACAGCAAATTCAGCTGATGAAGTTAATTCAATTGCCTACGCAAGCTTTTGAACAGCGTTTATTAGAAGAAATGAACGAAAATCCGGCTTTAGAAGCTGGAAAAGAAGACGATTACGAAGCTGATGAATATGCTAATGAAGATTACGACGATTATGATGATGCAGAATCAGACAGAATCGAAGCAGACGACATTAATATCGACGAATATCTAAGCGACGACGATACTCCTGATTACAAAACTCAGGTAAATAATTACAGCGACGATGAAGAACGTGAAACCCCTTTTGCTGCTCCGATTAGTTTTCATCAGGATTTAATCAATCAGCTGAATACTTTTATTTTGAACGATGAAGAGCGAGAAATCGCTGAATTCCTTGTTGGAAGCATTGATGATATGGGTTACATCCGCAGAAGCGTTCCGGATATCGTAGACGACATGGCTTTTACTCAGGGGATCTACACTGATGAAGCAATGGTTGAAAAAATGTTAACTGTTATTCATGAGCTTGAACCTTCGGGAGTTGGTGCACGTGATTTACAGGAATGTTTACTGCTTCAACTAAAGCACAAAACGCCAACTGAATATGTTGATTTAGCGATTGACATTATTGAAAATCAGTTTGATGCTTTTACGAAGAAACATTATGACAAGCTTTTACAGAAATATAGTGTTTCTAACGAACAGCTTAAAAAAGCGATTCACGAAATTGAAAGATTAAACCCAAAACCAGGTGGTTCTTTTGCAGGAAACAATAAAGTAACAGAAAATATAGTTCCTGATTTTGCCATTAGAATTGTAGACGGCGAATTGGAATTGACTTTGAACGGAAGAAATGCTCCTTCCCTGCACGTCTCTAAAGATTATCAGGAAATGATGCAGACATACAAAGAATCTAAAGACAAATCGACTGCGCAGAAAGATGCTGTTCAGTTTATCAAACAGAAACTGGATTCAGCAAAGTGGTTTATCGACGCGATTAGACAACGTCAAGAAACATTATTTGTAACGATGAATGCCATTATGCATTATCAGGAAGAATATTTCTTAGATGGCGATGAAACCAAACTAAAACCAATGATCTTAAAAGATATTGCAGATATGGTTGGTTTGGATATTTCGACAATTTCGCGTGTAGCAAATAGCAAATATGTAGAAACACCATACGGAACCAAACTGATTAAAGAGTTTTTCTCTGAAGCCATGAAAAATGATCAAGGAGAAGATGTTTCGACTCTTGAAATCAAAAAAATTCTTCAAAATACAATCGAGGAAGAAGATAAGAGAAAACCGCTTCCAGACGATCAACTGGCAGAAATCTTAAAAGAAAAAGGATATCCAATTGCGAGAAGAACTATTGCAAAATACCGTGAGCAACTTGATATTCCGGTAGCGAGAATGAGAAAGAAGATTTAATTTTCAAAAATAAAAAACCCGACAAATTTAAAATCTGTCGGGTTTCTTTTTGCTTTTAATTTTATTTGTATTGATCTGGTAAAATCTTCACATCAAACAAAAAATCTTTCTTTTTATCACTGTAACTATAATTCAAAGTATAATCGTTATCTCTAAAAACCTGAAGTCCTGTATTTGCTTTTGCAGTACTTAAAAGACTTTTTTTAATTTCTTCTTGAATTAAGCTGACCTCAGCCATTTCTTTACTTACATTCAGCAATGTTAAATTGTATTGAACTGTTTTTTCTTCATGCAAACTTACACTGTCTAAACGAATGCCTTCTTGAATATTTAAAGGACAACTTTTATTATATTTTGCAATTAATTCTACTACTTCAGTGTTTACTTCATCTTCTTTTTCGCCTAGGTAAAATTGAAAATAAGCTACGAAAGCGACAGCAATTCCAATTAATACTAACAATAAAACAGTCGATTTTCTCATATTTTGAAATGTTTTTTTCATGGCTTATAATTAGTAAAATAATCTATTTTTCGTGATTTTTTTTCATTGCTTTAAAATACGCTGCACGGCTAAGTGGTTCGTATTCTTCTGTTTCCCCAAGCATAACCAATTTATCATTATCTGTTTTTCTGAAACTGTAATTTGCCAGATTTCCAGTTCTTGTACAAACCGCATGAACTTTTGTAACATATTCAGCGGTTGCCATAAGTCCTGGCATTGGCCCAAACGGATTTCCTTTAAAATCCATATCTAATCCTGCAACAATAACGCGGATCCCTTGATTTGCCAAATCGTTACAAACCGTAATAATTTCGTCATCAAAAAACTGAGCTTCATCAATTCCGATCACATCACAACCTTGAGCTAAAATCAATATATTAGCTGCTGCTGGAACTGGAGTTGAACGAATTTCGTTGGCATCATGAGACACTACCATTTCGTCATGATAACGGGTATCAATAGCAGGTTTAAAGATTTCGACTCTTTGTTTGGCAAATTGGGCGCGCTTTAATCTTCGGATAAGCTCTTCGGTTTTACCCGAAAACATTGATCCACAAATAACTTCAATCCAACCAAATTGTTCTTTGTGATTTACTGTATTTTCGAGAAACATTTTGTATTTTTCTACCTTTAAAAATGAATAGTTTTTATTACTTTGTACTGGCAATAAATTGATGTAAAAATGTACTGTTTTACATTTTTTCAAAAGTAGAAAATTTTTACCAAACCTTAGATTCGCGAAAGCGTATTAACAGAAATTAAAAATTATCTTTTGAATTTCCCTGAGAATAGAGACATTCAGACATCAAATACACTAAAATACCTTATTCACTATAATTTTCAACAGTTATGAAAAAAAAATTGGAAGCTGATTTAATTAGCATTGCGCATCGAATTTTAAAACTTAAAAACAAATCCGATATCAATCAATTGTATCTTGAAACTCAGAAATTATACGAGAAATTAGCGGTATTAAAATTTGTAGAAGAGAATTTCGACGTTGCAAAACCAACAATCGGACAAAACGATATTGTTTCTGAATTGGAAACAATTTTTGACAAACAAGAAGATGTAATTCCTGCAATAATTGAACTTGAAGCTCCAGCCGAAGAAAAAATTATTGCACTTGAAGAATCTTACGAACCTGAAATTTCAGAAGAAAAACCAGCAGAAGTTGTTGAAACTGCTGAACCAATTCTTGCAACGGAAGAACCTCTAATCGAGGAAACTGTTGAGCCAATTGTTGCTGAAATTGAAACTCCTATTATTGAGGAAACGATAGAACCAATTGCTGAGAAAGTAATTGAACCAGAAGTTGAAAAGATTGAAGAATCTAAAGATGCTATTGATGAACTTTCGTTTACAACTGTAAATGAATTGAAACCAATTTCAGATTTCAAACCAGCTTTCGAATTGGAAACTGAACCAATTATAGAAGAGATTAAAGAAGAACCTAAGAAAGAAACTTCTCCACAGCCAACTATTCAATTTGAAGATTTCGGAATTAATTATGCCGATGCACAATTTGTAAAAGTGGATAGTTTTGAAGCTGTTCCATCAACTCCAACTCCTTCAATAAATGATTTCAAAGAACCTAAAAAAGTAGAAACTGCAATTCTTGAAACTCCTGCACAGCCAAAATCAGTTAGTTTAAACGAAAAACTGGCAAGAGGTTTTCATATTGATTTGAATGACAGAATTGCCTTCACCAAAAATCTTTTTGGAAATAGCACAGAAGATTACAGCCGTGTTTTAAATCAATTAATGACTTTTGATTCTTATAGCGAAGCAAAAGATTTTATTGAAGACATGGTAAAACCAGACTACAATAACTGGGAAGGAAAAGACGATTACGCAGAACGTTTTTTGGGAATTATTGAAAAGAAATTCTCGTAAAGAAATTTTCACATCTCACATTTTACATTTCACGAATAAACAACTATGTCAAAATTATATATCGTTCCAACGCCAATTGGCAATCTTGAAGACATGACTTTCAGAGCCATTCGGGTTTTGAAAGAAGTCGATTTGATTTTGGCGGAAGACACTCGCACAAGCGGAAAACTGTTGAAGCATTTTGAAATTGGCACGCACATGCACAGCCATCATATGCACAACGAACATAAAACCACAGAAAACTTAATCGCACGTTTGAAAGCGGGTGAAACTATCGCTTTAATTTCAGACGCAGGAACTCCGGCTATTTCAGATCCAGGTTTTCTATTAACGCGCGCTTGTGTCGAAAATAAAATTGAAGTCGAATGTCTTCCAGGAGCCACTGCTTTTGTCCCTGCTCTAGTAAACAGCGGACTCCCAAATGACAAATTTGTTTTTGAAGGTTTCTTGCCTGATAAAAAAGGACGCCAGACTCGCTTTTTGGCTTTAGCCGAAGAAACCCGAACCATGATTTTATACGTTTCTCCGCATAAACTCGTTAAAACTCTTAGCGAATTTGTTCAGTATTTTGGAGAAGACAGACAGGTCTGCGTTTCCAGAGAATTATCAAAATTGCACGAAGAAAATGTACGCGGAACGGCGAAAGAAGTTCTGGCACATTTTGAAAAAACAGCACCAAGAGGAGAAATCGTCGTTGTGGTTGCTGGAAAAACAATAACTAAAGAACCTAAGAAAAGTAAGTTTTCTAAGGACGAAGAATAATTATCTATGCCACAGATTAAAAAGATTTAAAAGATTATTTTTCCGCCACGACCCGAGCGATAGCGAATAGGCGAAGCAATTACTCGAATTTCCACTAATTTAATTCGTGATAATTCGAGTAATTCGTGGCAAACTTTTATTAATCTGTGTTAATCATTTTAATCTGTGGCAAAAAAAATCAAATTGTAATCATGAGCATTCAAGCCTTTTTAGAAAAAGTAAAACAAACTCCAACGCAAATCACATTTCCTGAGACTATTGCAGTAATTGAAGAAAATTACAATTTTACTCCAACTGCTTTTCAAAATGGAACACAACATAATGCAGCAGGCGAAAATTCAGGTTCTTGTAAATTGTTTTCTTTTGCGAAATTGCAAAATTTAAGCAAAGAAGAAACTTTAGCTTGTTTTGGAGCATTTTATTTTGAAGAAGTTTTAGGAGATCCAAACGGAACGAACCACCAAAATATTAGAAATTTCATCAACTTAGGTTGGGACGGAATTCAGTTTGAAGGAAATGCTTTAGAAACAAAATAACATTTGTCAGGCTGAGCGTACTAGAAGTCTTTTTTTCTGTACAAAATATTTCGCCACAGATTAAAAAGATTAACACAGATTAATAAAAGTTAGCCACGACCCAAGCGATAGCGAATAGGCGAAGCAATTGCACAAATTATCACGAATTAAATTAGTGGAAATTCGTGCAATTAGTGGCAAAAAAAATTACCCATCAGATTAAACGATTTCACAAATCTGAAGTCTAAAATCTAAAATCCAAAATCAACAATGCGTTGGACTCTAAAACCAAAACCTTCTGAAGATAAGATTAAACATTTAGCGCAAGCCTTAAATGTAGAAGATTTTGTTGCAACGCTTTTGATTCAGCGTGGTATTGAAACTTTTGAAGAAGCTAAACATTTTTTCCGCCCATCTTTAGAACATTTGCATGATCCGTATTTGATGAAAGATATGGACAAAGCCGTTGCCCGAATTGAATTGGCAATTGAAAATCAGGAAAACATTATGGTTTTTGGTGATTATGATGTAGACGGAACAACAGCTGTTTCTTTGGTATCATCCTATTTAAAATCACATTATCCTCATATTGCTACTTACATTCCAGATCGTTACGACGAAGGTTACGGAATCTCCTACAAAGGAATTGATTACGCAGATGATAACGGAATTTCGTTAATTATCGCTCTTGACTGCGGAATCAAATCAATCGATCATATCGCTTACGCGAAAGCAAAAAACATCGACTTTATTGTTTGTGATCACCACAGACCAGGGGAATTTCTTCCTAATGCAGTTGCTGTTTTAGATCCAAAAAGAGAAGACTGTCTATATCCGTATGATGAATTATGTGGTTGTGGCGTTGGTTTTAAACTTATTCAGGCTTTGGGTCAGAATCGAAATGAAACTATTGAAGATTTAGTTCCGTATTTAGATTTAGTGGCTACTGCAATTGCTGCCGATATTGTTCCGATTACGGGAGAAAATCGTGTTTTGGCTTATTTTGGATTGAAAGTCATTAATAGCGAACCTAGACCAGGAATTAAAGCACTTGTTCATCAGGTAAAAAAGAAAGTTTTAGACATTACCGATGTTGTTTTTATTATTTCGCCTAGAATTAATGCTGCTGGAAGAATTAAACATGGTAATCATGCTGTCGAATTATTAACCGAATTTAACTTTGAACAAGCACAGCAATTCGCTTCAGAAATTGAACAATACAATGCCGACCGAAAAGATTTAGACAAAAAAATCACGAAAGAAGCTTTTCAGCAAATTTTACAAAATAACGAAGAAGAGCGTTTTTCTACCGTTGTATTTCAGGAAGACTGGCACAAAGGCGTAATCGGAATCGTCGCTTCGAGATTAATAGAAACCTATTATCGTCCGACTTTGGTCTTTACAAAAAGCGGAGACAAATATGCCGCTTCTGCCCGATCTGTAAAAGGATTTGACGTTTACAATGCGCTTGATGCGTGTTCAGATCATTTGGAGCAATTTGGAGGACATATGTACGCAGCAGGAATGACTTTGAAAGCCGAAAACTATCAGCTTTTTAAAGACGCTTTTGAGAAATGCGTACAAGAAACCATTCAGCCCGAAATGCGAACTCCAGAAATCGAAATTGATGCCGAAATTGATTTTTCAGACATCACCCCAAAACTAATTCGAATCTTAAAACAATTTGAACCATTTGGACCGCAGAATATGACACCTGTTTTTATGACTCGGGATTTAAAAGACACTGGTTATGCCAAAACTTTAGGAGCAGAAGAAGAGCATTTAAGACTTTTCGTCAAACAATATAACTCCGACGGAATTGCCGCAATTGGCTTTGGACTCGGAAAAAAAATAAATTTAGCAAAAAATCAAAATCCGTTTCAGCTAGCTTATACAATTGCCGAAAATGAATGGAACGGTACAATTTCAACTCAGCTTATGCTGAAAGACATTAGAACAAATGGAAGAGATTAAATCCAATAAACCTGATCCGTATCAGGCGCTTCGTTATAGAGAATTCAACGTGTTTTTATTATTGCGTTTTGCAATGGTTTTTGCCTGGTCAATGCAATTTATTGTAATCGAATGGGAAGTTTACAGCTTAACTAAAAATCCGCTTTCGTTAGGAATTATTGGTTTGATGGAAGTTATTCCTGCTGTCGGAATGGCATTATTTGCAGGGCATATTGTAGACCAAAGAGAAAAGAAAGGATTATTGGTAAAATGTATTTTAGGATTTTCAATAATCAGTTTCGGACTATTTTTACTGACTTGGCCAAAAGTTGTTGGGGGCTGGTCTTCAAATGTAATTCTATATTCAATTTACGCTTTGGTATTTTTTGGCGGATTGGTTCGTGCTTTTATGGGGCCGACTATCTTCTCTCTTTTATCTTTAATTATTCCTAAAAAAGTATATCCAAATGCTGCAACTTGGAGCAGTTCGGTTTGGCAGATTGGAGCTGTAATGGGGCCTGCATTGGCGGGATTCTCAATCAACTGGATTGGCGTTCACTGGTCGATGTGTCTTGTTTTCGGATTCTCGATTCTTTCCTTAATTGCCTTATCGCAAATCAGCGAAAAACCAATCATCAATCCAAAAATTGGAGAATCAATTAAAGATAGTCTTACCGAAGGTTTAACTTTTGTATTTAAAAACAAAATTGTTCTTGGCGCATTATCACTTGATATGATTGCCGTACTTTTTGGAGGAGCTGTAGCATTATTGCCTGTTTTTGCCCAAGACATCTTGAAAGTAGGTTCTGAAGGTTTCGGAATTTTAAGAGCTGCACCTGCTGTGGGTGCCTTTATTACAATGATTGTTTCGGCGTATGTGCCATTATATAAAAATGCAGGAAAAAAACTTTTGATCGCCATATTTGTCTTCGGATTATCGATCATTCTATTTGGTCTTTCTACTTATTTCTGGCTTTCTGTTTTTGCTTTATTTCTTAGCGGATTGGCTGACGGAATTTCAGTAGTAATTCGCCAAACGATTTTACAACTTAAAACTCCCGATCATATGCGTGGGCGCGTTGGTGCTGTAAATTCAATTTTCGTTGGTTCTTCTAATGAATTAGGTGCTTTTGAAAGCGGAGCAACCGCCAAAATGATGGGCGCTGTAACATCGGTTGTTTTTGGAGGAAGCGTTACGCTCTTAACCGTAGTTTTCACCGCATTGAAATCTCCAACCTTTAGAAATTTAGATTTGAAAAGAGATATGGATGAACATCATAAATTGGAATAAGTGAATTTCAAAAAGATACTTTTAAGAATTCATTTAGGAACACTAATTATATTATTGTTCTCAAATATTATCTTTAATATAGTTTTCGATGTTAGTTTAAGTTCAAATCTACGTTTTGCCCTAAAGATTCTATTTTATGTATCCGCTTGTATTCTTTTCTTCTATTATGTAAAGCCATTCAAAAAGAAAGCTTTATACTTTGGTTTTTATACACTCTCTCCTATTTTCATTTTTTTAAGCTGGTTAGCAGATGGAATTTTTGGAGGACTTCTAGCCTCAGTTTTTCTTTTTTTCTTTGGTTTACCGAACGATGTGAAATTTGCGAATGACCAAATTGAAGTAAAAACTAAGTTTCAAGGTTTTTTAGGAAGTTGTTGTACTTATGAAGTAATTGAAAAGAAATGCTTTTTGTTTGAAAAGAAATTAGCTGAATTTAAAATTGAAGAAGGTCTTGATTTTAATAAAAGTACCTTCGAAATTCAGAAAAACAAAGTGAAAATACGTTATACTTTAGAAGATTATGACATGAAAGAAAATCACTACGTAACGAAAGACACTGTTGTTTATGTTTTATTAAAATAAAAATTTCAAATCGATTCAGTTTTAAACTCCCCTAAATGAAACAGGTTTTAGTTATTCTCCTTTTCGCAATATCTCTTTTTACCAAAGGGCAAAATCTTTACATCAAAACCTACGGAAACGAAAAGAATAAAACCATAATTTTTATTCATGGCGGACCAAGTGGCAACGCAACTTTATTTGAAGGAACAACAGCTCAAAAACTAGCCGATCAAGGTTTTTATGTTATCGCTTACGACCGAAGAGGCGAAGGAAGATCTGAAGATCCTAATGCAAAATTTACTTATGACGAAGCTTTTCAGGATTTAAATTCGATTTATGCAACATATCATTTAAAAAAAGCTATTTTACTTGGCCACAGTTTTGGCGGTTTGGTAGCGACACTTTATGCTAATAAATATCAGCAAAATGTGAGTGCTTTGGTTTTGGCTGGTGCTTTATTTTCACAACAGGAAACGTATGATCATATTATAAATACATTGAAAAGAAAATACAATAATGATTATGAACAACTAAGGAAAATCAGTATTGTAGAGAATCTAAATAAAAATTCAGCTGAATATAGAAAAGGATGTTATGAACTTGCTGCTGAAAATGGCTTTTTCAAAATGCCAAATTCAACAACAGAATCTAAAAAGCTTTACGCCGATTATGAAGCGGGTGAATTTTATAAAACGAATATTCGAAATAAAAATGCGCCGTTAGTTTTTTATCAAAACGAAAAACAAAACAACATCGACAGCAGGCATTTTTTAAAGAAAATCAAAACTGCCGGCATTCCAATATATGGAATTTACGGAAAAGATGACGGTATTTTTTCATCGGCACAAATTAATTCTATGAAAACTATAACTGGAAAAAATCACTTCGCTTTCCTTGATAATTGCTCGCATTATTTGTTTGTTGACCAACAAGTAGCATTTCTTTCTAAATTAAAATATTGGTTGCAATAATCTTTGCAGAACAAACTTTTCAAAACAACATAACAAACTAACAATCAGCAATTAGCAATGTTTTTTAGCTTTTTTTTATGCTTTTATTAATCATGTATTAATACAAACTGGTCGTATCTTTGTGCCCTAAAAAAATTGCCATGAAAGATATTGAGCAGATATACCGAAACGATTTTGGAATTTCATTTTATTGGAAAGAAGGCAACGAAGTTATATCAGACAAAATTCAGTTGCTTTTTAAACAAATGGGATTTTATTTTTCAGTTCAAGAATTAAATGAATTTCACGACTTAATTGAAGACTGTGTAACAGACCATATTGATTATGATACACGTGGTATAAAACGTGCCTTCGATAAATTTTTATTGAAAACACCATACGTTGCGATAGATTTAGAAATATCACCTATGGAATTAAATTCTATAAAAGACTTGGTTGATGGTTCTTTATTTCGACTTCATCTCAATGAATATATTCACGGCTCAGGCATGAATTAAAACTTTGTTTTTTTGCAAAGCTTTTAAATCGTTGCAAAAAGTTCTCTTCAAATGTTAAAAATTGGATAAAACAGTATCCATTTTTAATCTTATTTCATTTCTTTATTCTAAAAATCAAGCAAATGAAATATACCGCATTTTTATTTTCTATTGTTTTTACATCTACCATTTTTGCTCAAGAATCTACCATTTCTGGCAAATTGAAAAACGCACAAAACAACGAAGATCTCGATTATGTAAATATCGGAATCGCTAATAAAAATGTGGGAACGGTTTCAAATTCTAAAGGGATTTTCAAGTTAAAATTAAATGAAAAGGTAAATCCTAACGATACAATTGTCTTTTCTCATATTGGCTTTGAAACCAAAAAAATATTGGTCAATCAATTAAAATCTGACCATAATAGCATTGAAATGATTCCTTCTGAAAATTCTTTGAAAGAAGTTGTGGTCTCTTTCAAAAAACCTAAACCAAAACAATTCGGCAGAAGTTCAAAAGGACTTGGTCTTATGCATTCTAATTTTTTCTATGCATTTGACAAAACAGTCGATGATTATCTAAGCCGTGAAAGAGGAATGGAATTCCAAATTAAAAAAGATTGCAAAGTAGAGAATTTTAATTTCAACATTACTTCAAACGAATTTAAATCGGTTAAATTTAGATTGAACTTTTATAAAGTTGAAAACAAGCTTCCTTCCAAAATCTTAATTGAAAAAGACATTATTTTTGAAGTAAAAGGCAATCAACTTGGATTGTTTACAGTCGATTTAAAACCTTATGATATTTATCTGGATAAAGAAATGGGAGATATTGCTGTGACAATTCAATGGCTTGAGAGCACAAAAACCAACGAAAAAAGCAAATTCTTCTCTATTTCTACAGCTGTGTCTGCAACCGAAAACAGTTTTTACAGAGAAAAAAATATGGCCAATTGGTCAAGAAGCGGACAAAGCTTAACTTTTTACCTCAACACCATGTGTCAGTAAAAATTTTACTCTTTTTTATGATTTTTTTATTTAGAATTAATATAAATAATATCTATATTTGTTGAAATAAAAGGATTTACGATGAGAGAAATTGAACAAATATATCATAATAATTTTGGAATAGCTTTCTACTGGAAAGATCATAATACTACAATTTCAGACAAAGTACAGTTGGTCTTTAAAGAAACCGGTTTTTACTTTACCGTTCAGGAGTTAAATCATTTTTGTGACTTGATTGAAGACAGCATGATAGAAAATGCTTGTTGCGAAGCATGCGAAATGAAATATTCTTGCCATAAATTTTTATTGAAAACACCTTGCAATTCTATAGACCTAGCTGTAAATATGACCGAATTAAAATCGATTAAAGATTTGGTCGAAGGCTCTTTATTTAAAATTGAACTAGATGAATATGTTTACGGAGTTGGCATGAATTAAGAAGCATTCTAAATATTTTAACAGCATTTTTTCATTATTTAAATATATTTTGATTCAATTCAAAAAAAAGTATATTTACAGCAATGAAAAAAGCTGTATTTCTACTTACTACTATTCTTGCGACAATTTTCATTGTTAGCTGCAACAATAAATCTGAAGAATATATTGATCCGCGCGGAACTGATTATGCGGGTTCTGAAAGCTGTGTGCAATGTCATAAAGTACAGTCTGATATGGCATTAAAAAGTTCACATTTCAAAGCAACAGCTCCAGCAATTTTAGGAAATGTTTCTGGTGATTTCGATTCTAAAAATCATACTTTCATTTATGATAAAGACACCAAAATGGTGATGGAAAAACATGGTGACAGTTTATATCAGGTTTTATATAAAAATGGAAAAGAAACTCAAAGATATAAATTCGAAATTGTATTTGGAACCAAACATGCACAGACATCTGTTTATTGGAAAAACAACAATACTTACGAGCTACCGCTTTCTTTTTATCACTCGATAAACAATTGGGCAACAAGTCCAGGATTTCCAGCTGATAAACCATATTTTGATCGAATGGTTGTTAAAGATTGCTACGCTTGTCACAGCTCAAATATTAGTTCTCGAACAGTAGATCAGAGTTCTGCAGAAAAAAACTTCTTGTCTATGGATATTGAAGACATAATTAATAAAAAAACTATTGTCTACGGAATTGATTGCGAGCGCTGTCACGGTCCTGCAAAAAAACATGTAGAATTTCATTTAAAAAACCCAAATGTAAAAGTTGCCAATAGCATTACGAGTTTTAAAACCTTAAGTAGACAGCAAAAATTGGATGCTTGCGCTTTATGCCACGCAGGAAATGACGGAATGAAATTAAAATCCCGTTTTGAATTTAAACCTGGAGATAATTTATCAGAATTCTTTCGTGAAACGAGAAGCATTACCGATACGGCAAAATTTGATGTTCATGGCAATCAGTATCGATTGATGGCACAAAGTAAGTGTTTTATGAAAAGTGATAAAATGGATTGCATTACTTGCCATAATCCGCATGAAAATGCTTCTAAAAACATCTCTTCGTATTCTAAAATCTGTATGAGTTGTCATCAGGGCTTAAAGCACAATGAAACTACTTTGAAAATAATGCCTGAAAAGTTATTAGCAAGCAATTGTGTAGAATGCCATATGCCTAAAAAAGCATCCGGAGCAATTAAATTTCAGCTTTCAAGCAGTAAACAACTTTCAGAATATATTCTGCGAACGCATAAAATTGGTATTTACCCAACGAGTGCAAAATAAAAACTTTGTTTTAAAATTTTTGACAAAGGGCTTTGAATTAAGTCCAATAATACTATTTGCCTTTTCAACTTTTGACTTTTGACTTGCTCATTTTTCGAATTTTTTAAGTTCGAATTTTTCTCCATCAAAAACACCATAAGTAAAATATCCGATCCAATCTCCAAGATTTACATATTCAGAGTTTTCTCCAACAGGAATAATCATTGGTAAATGGCGGTGTCCAAAAATAAAATAATTGTAATGTTTGGTTTCTAGCTTACGTTTGGCATACAAAACCAGCCATTCGTTTTCTTCTCCTAAAAACTTTACATCTTCATCGCCAGAAATCAATTTGTTTTTTACCGATAAATATTGGGCTAAACTTACACCAACATCTGGATGAAGCCAGCGGAAAAGCCATTTTGAAAACGGATTTGTAAATACCTTTTTCATTCTTTTATAGCCTTTATCGCCAGGTCCTTTTCCGTCTCCGTGACCAATTAGAAACGTTTTTCCGTTAAAAGTAAATTCTTTATTATCGTGATAAACTGGAATATTCAATTCGGTTTCAAAATAATCATTCATCCAAAGATCATGGTTTCCAACAAAAAAATAAACTGGGATTCCGCTATCGCGAATTTCAGCCAATTTACCCAAAATGCGTACAAAACCTTTTGGAACAACCGTTTTATATTCAAACCAAAAATCAAATAAATCTCCCAATAAAAAAATTGCTTCAGCATCTTCTTTAACCTCATCAAGCCAAGCCACGAATTTTTTTTCACGCGGTAAGCTCAATTCTGGAGTTGGCGCACCAAAATGCTGATCTGAAGCAAAATATATTTTTTTCATTTGTGAAGTTAGGAGTTATTCGTTAGGGGTTAGGGGTTAGATGTTTAAAATACGTGTTAGAAGTTATTCGTTTCAACGTTTAACTCTTAAACATTTAACTTTTAACATTTTTACAAATTATCAGAAGCGTACCATTCTGCAAAAGACGATTCTGTTTCCTGAAGTTTTAGTGAGAAAAGAGAAATTCCAGCAGGCAGACGATTTTTAATTCTTTCAGCAAAATCAACCACCATATTTTCGCTTGTTGGCTGATAATCTACTAAGATTACGTGATGTCCGCGACTTTTCAATTCATTTGCCAATTCGATATGCGGAGTTGTTTGGTTGAAAACAGTAGCATGATCAAATTGATCGACGATTTCTTCTTTTACAATTTTCTTTAGATCAGAAAAGTCAATCACCATTCCGAACTTTACATTCGATCGGTCTGTAATTGGCGAACCAATAACCGTTACCGATAATTTATAACTATGTCCGTGAACGTTCTTGCATTTTCCGTCGTAACCGTACAAAGCGTGACCGGTTTCGAAACTAAATTGTTTTGTAATTCTGATATTACTCATCGATTTTTAATTTTAAGCTTGCAAATTTACGAATTAATTGCCGTTTTTAGCTCTTTTTTTAGCACGAGTATACATCCACAAAGCAATTCCGCCCAAAACCAGAAACGGAATGAAAGATCCAATGACAACGCCAATTTGATAACCGCTATCTGGAGCATCTTTAATTTTCTCTGCAATGTCAACTTTTTGCATTAACGAAATAATTGTCATATTCAATAATTTATATAGTGAGAAATTGATTTTAAAACATTCTTCAAAACTATGTTGCTATTTGTCAAAAATCAATGACTTATATCATACCTATTTTTTAAACTGAAGCAGAGCATTTCTGCTGAACTCAGACAAAACCAATTTACCCGTAATTGCAGCACGTTCAAACAAAAGAGATTCCCATGTTTCTGTTCCTTCCCAAATAATCTTTTTCATTTCATAAAGCGCTTCGGGATTATAAGAACTTAATCTTTGAGCAAAACTCTCGACATCTTTATCTAAATTTTTGGAGTCACTTATAAGCGAATAAAGACCTTTTTGAAAAGCCCATTCCGCCGATTTCCATTCGTGTGCAGCCAAAGTCATTTCGGTCATTGCTGTTTTGCCAATTTTACGAGAAACAGCAGGTTCTATTACAAAAGGTCCAATTCCGATTGCCAATTCAGACAGCTTTATATCACTTTGCGGGGTCGCAAAAACATAGTCGCAAGCCGAAATAATTCCAACACCGCCACCAACAGCTTTTCCTTGTACACGGCCAACTATAATTTTATTACAATTTCGCATGGCATTCAGTAAATGAGCAAAACCAGAAAAAAATTCTACACCTTGTTCTTCATTTTCGACTTTCAAAAGTTCATCAAAAGAAGCTCCTGAACAAAACGTTTTTTCTCCTTCGCTTTTTAAAATAATAACCGAAACATCTTCATTTCGACTTAAACTATTTATTTCGGAAGTCAATGCATCCAACAAAGTGCGTGGAAAAGAATTACTGGCTGGATGCCCAAATTGTACCGTCGCAATCGTATTTTGAAAAGAAGTTTCTAAACTTCCGTTTGTATTTTCTAGGCTCATAAAAATTACATTTAAAGGTAAAGTTACGCTTTTGAAAATAATTCATCCGAAACTTCTGAAAATTTGTTTTTTGAGAATTAATTGACTTTATTTGTTAAGACTTTGGGGGATTAGCTCATTTGGCTAGAGCGCTACGCTGGCAGCGTAGAGGTGATCGGTTCGAATCCGATATTCTCCACATTTTTTAGCTCCTTATACATTTTATAAGGAGCTTTTCTTTTATTACACCATGCACTAAAATGTCTTATAATGATAGAATTTAGCTTTTTGTAGGCCACAATTAAACTATTTTCGGTTTTCCTTTGAAAATTAAAGCAAAATATTTTATCGCAATGAAAACAAATTATAAATGGAATATCTTATGCGCATTAATTTTCTGCACTGCAATTGGCCATTCACAAAAAAATGCACCTGAGATTCCTGTTAAGAGAATTTACATGGAATTTGCAGATCAAAACCAACCCAAAAAATATGAGTGCACAAGTATTCACTATAAGACTAATCTAAAAGGAAACGACCCAAACGACAACTACGATATGGCAATCAGTGGTATCGCTACAACGGATATCGAAATCTTGGAATGGGCCAATTCATCAATGCCACGAACCATAAAAGTCAGTGTCATAAATTCGCAAAAATTAGAACGCGAATATATCTTAGAAAATGCAGAAGTAAGAGTTTTTCGCGAATCTAATTATTCAAGCAATACAAATAATGAAATCAATTCAAATTTTGATTTCACAATCAATTCGCCTAAAATTATAATAAACGGCATTAGAATGAAAGGCTCAAAGTAATTTAACTACTATTGATTTAAAATTTCATGCATCAAATTTGAAAATACCCTAAACTGTTACAATAAAAACTTTTTGTGGCTATTGAATTAAAACTATGCTAGCAATTTTGCATAAACAAAATACAAAAGTGATGAAAAAAATAATTTTATTATTGAGCCTTGTTTTCATTTGTTCATGTTCTTCAGATGATTCAAATAGCTCAAACAGTGACACAAATCCAAACAATCAAAAATATCACATCACTCCACCTGATTGGATTTTAGGCGAGTGGAGTGATGGTCAGGGCAGAACAATAGAATTTACAAAATCGAATGTAACTATTGACTATTATGGAAATTTTGCGTCAGTTGATTATCAACTAAACAATTATTATGAAGACGGAGATACTCAGCTAATTCAAACGCAAACTAGCACAACTTACAATATACAATTCTATGATAGTCCTTCTACAAAAAAGATTTACAATTTTATAAAAATCTCAGATACACAAATAGAATCGACTGGGTTATTTAAAGGAACTTATACTAAAAAATAATAATCAAAATGAAAAAACCGTATCGCAATTTTGTAGTACGGTTTTTTTATTTTGATTATTGCATCATCTTTCGTTGGCAGTATCTTCGCCATCGACTCT
Organism: Flavobacterium sp. UW10123; assembly: GCF_040538975.1. NCBI lineage: Bacteria > Pseudomonadati > Bacteroidota > Flavobacteriia > Flavobacteriales > Flavobacteriaceae > Flavobacterium > Flavobacterium sp. UW10123. The sequence continues at coordinate 116,515 of NZ_JBEWQE010000009.1, read as the reverse complement.
ATCTTTTTCTGCTTTCTTAAAATCGTTGTTTAGCATTTTTTCCAATTTCTTTTTTTCTCGCTGATTTTTTCTAATTGTTAGCACCACAAGAATAATTACCAGTATTACTACAATTGATATTATGTTCCAATTGATATCCATAATTAAAATTTTAATTAAAGGTAAACAATCAAAAATATCTATCATGTTATCAAACAGTTAAGTATTTATTTTTTTTAGTAAAATTCATTCTGAAACAACCAAATCTTTTGAAAGATATTTCTTTAAAAATGTTTCTTACTTTTGTACGGGTCTTAAAATACAAAAAGAGAATATTTCTAATAATTATATTAGCCTTTCAAAATGAATCAAACCGTAAAACACAAAATATTCTCATTCATAAAGAAACCTCTTACAATTGCAGTTATACTTTTCGTCTCTACTTTAATAGAAATATATTGGGCTATGGGTAGTTTTTCCAACAAAACATCAAGTGGCTGTTTAGATTGTTCTTTTTTTGACGATGCTTATTTAATGACTTTGTTTTCTACTGTTTTTTTATCAATAGTTTTTCTGCCTATTTCTTTAATTAAAAACAGCAATCTAAAAGTTATACTTCAATTACTAATCCTAATTTTAATATGGTTTTTCTGGAATTATACCATTTTTGTAGATCGAGAATCTGCGTGGAGCACTTATCTTTTTGAAGAAGAAATAATGTACACTTTTAAATTTTCTTTCCTCCCCATTTTAATTTTATCTATTGCTACAGTATTTACTTTAAACTATATCTTAAAAAAACTATGAGTTCGGGCAAAAAAATCCTTTTGCGAATCTATTTTATTATTTGTACTCTCTTTGTACTGAATTGTCTTTTCTACTACTTTAAAGAAATAAGTCTTCGTGGTTATTACAGTGACGTGGTTTTATCATGGCTTTGGCTGATAAGCAATTTTGCAATTATTATTGTTTTTTGGAAAAAACTCTTAGCAAAACTTCTTTTGGCAGCGATAATTGTAACATTTGCAATAAGTATTATGGCTATGATGATGCCTTTTTTTGCTTTATTACTTTCTACAACATCATTAGGATTAATTAAAGAGAAAAGTTTAAATGAAAAATATAGAGCGCAAATTGTGCATTACAGCGCGATGGCATCTCCTTGGCTTGAAGTAATTGAAACAAAAGGAATAATTGAAAAAAGGATACTTAAATGTACTGATTTACAACTTATGGATGAAAATCTGGATATTAAAATCAGAACGACAAAAGATATTCTTTTTAAAAACGAAACCGATAGCACACTGACTTTCACTCTCTTTTATGGCGGACCAAACAAAACCATTACTTTCGACAAAAAGACAGGAAATATTAGGGCAATAAAAAACAATTAATTTTATAATTACTAAAACTATCTAATATGCGTCACTTAAAACTTCTATTTCTTGCCTCTTTACTAATGCTTTCTTTTAAAGGCATTTGTCAAGATAAAATTTCGCAACAAGTACTTGACCGCCTAAAAGCACAGCAAGCCTGTTGGAATAACGGTGATCTTGAAGGTTACCTTGATTTTTATGCTCCTGTAGATTCGGTTCGTATGATTTACAGCACCGCAGTGGTATACGGAAAAAACAATATTGCCGATTTCTTCAAAAAATATTGGCCAAAAGAAAGAATGGGAAAATTGACTATGACCGATTTTGTTGTTGAACCTCTTTCTAAAAAAGATGCTTTTGTAAGCGCAAAATTTAGCGTCGAAGCTCCAAATGGCAAAAATAGTTCTGGTAACTTTTCTGGAATAATGCGAAAGATAAATGGTGTTTGGTATTTGTATGTTGATCATTCGGGATAATTAATAACCAATAAACTATTTATTTACCTCTTTAAACCTTAAAACATATTTTACAGAAACAAATCTGTTTTTTACTCAAAAACAATTTTGTAAATGATTTTTAAATACCTTTGATGTTATGAGCACAGCAACAAAACCAAATCATATAGGGCGAAAAATAAGCCGCATTCGTGAACTTCGTGATATGAAACAGGAAGCTTTGGCACAAGCTTTAGGAATAAGTCAGCAAACAATATCTAATATTGAAAACAGCGAAACTATAGACGAAGATAAACTTGCCGAAATAGCAAAAGCTCTTGGTGTAACTCCAGAAGCTATAAAAAGTTTTTCGGAAGAGAATGTGTTTAATTATTTTAATACTTTTAATGATAGTCAAGGAAACTTCAATAGTAATCATTGCAGTTTCAATCCTCTTGATAAAGTAGTTGAACTTTATGAGCGTTTGGTTCAAGCCGAAAAAGATAAAGTTGAATATTTGGAGAAATTATTGAAGGAGAAATAAGTCTTTCAATTTATTATAACAAAAAAGCCATTTCTGGAAATAGAAATGGCTTTTTTTATTTATATACTATGTCTTATTGTACCATAAATAAAACTTTTGGGGTGCAAATTCTGCATTTATGTATCCAATATTTGTATTTGAAATCATTATCATCTACTATAACTTTCAGCTTAAAAATTCATCAAATGCAACTAAAAAAGAGAAAAATATGCCCCAATCATTATACAAAGTATATGTGCATCTAGTGTTTAGCACAAAAAAACGTTATCCATTTATTGACGATAATATAAAAGAAAAATTATGGGCTTATCTCGGAGGAATTTGCAAAGGGTTAGAATGCAATCCTATTCAAGTAGGAGGACATGACGATCATGTTCACATTTTATGCCTTTTGTCAAAAAAAATAACGCAAATGAAATTGGTTGAAGAAGTAAAAAAGCAATCATCAAAATGGATAAAAACAGTAGATTCTCGCTATGCAAACTTTTACTGGCAGGACGGTTATGGTATTTTTTCTGTTAATCCCTCTCAATTGGATATCGTTATAAAGTACATTAAGAACCAAGAAGAGCATCATAGAAAAAAGACATTCAAAAAAGAACTTTTAGCTTTTCTAAACAAATATAATGTTGAATATGATGAACGTTATCTTTGGGATTAGGCTTTCGCCCTTTCAGGGCTGGGTTAACTGAATTCATTCATATTCATAGCGCGATCCGCTATTCTAGTGGTTGCGCTCTTTCAGAGCTTTTTTAGTATAGGCTGAAAGCCTAAAAGCATCAAGATAGTGCAACGCACTATATAGCACTATGTAGTACTAGATGCGGTATAGAATATAACTTAGCTTATCTTAGCAAAAACCCCACCCTTATCGATCCATAAAAATATCCAGAATTAGTATCAATTCCAGGATCATTCAATTCACGTCCTCGATAAAGAAAAGAATACGAAACATTAAAGTTGTTGTGTCGGTATTTCAAACCAGCTTCGGCGTTGAAGCGAAGCGGTTCCAAATTGAAAGTAACGGGACTTGTATCATTAAACATACTTCCTTCAATTGTAGCATCATAAAACTGATAATTGACACTTGGCGCCGCGTAGAAATAAAACTCTTTAATATTTGGCTGTGCCTGTGCATTTACTGAAGCATTATGCATATTAGAGTCATAAATTGGAAGCAGCTTTTTAAAACCAAATCTCGCCATAAATCCTGTAGAAATTCCTGAAAAAATAGTTCCAAGATTTCCTTCTGAATGCCAATGAAAATCTACAAAATCGTTGTGTTTTGGCGGAAACATTTTTTTTGAATACACAGCGTGAACCTGTACTCCTAAAGCATTATGAATTTGGTTTTCCCAACCATATACTTTTTTGTAGCCAATTATTTTATGAAAACCTTCCTGCAATTCTTCGCCTAAGGCATTTGGACCAAGAAAACCTATTTGGAAATCTGTCTTTAAAACCGATTCGCTTTCGTAAAAAAAACTTCTACCAACTTCTGCAAAAAGATAAGCTGTAAAAGGACGGTCATTTACTGTGACTGCTTCTTTGTTTATAAATCGCGGATTGTAAATATATTGCCCGACACGAAATTCGGTAATTTTTTTATTGATTTTTGGATTATTGTTTTTTGATAAAAACCTGTAAAAAAGCTCCAGACCATTAGTATAATACATATCGTATTTAGACGATGTGTATAAATCGTTATCCGATATAAAACCAATTTCTGTTGTTTTTCCTTGCCCAAAAGTTAACGTTACAGTCAAAATCAGAAAAGCAAAAAGCGTTTTTTTACTTCTTCTTCTCCTCTTTTCCATTATAATTAATTTTTCCGACGTAACGCATCTCGCGCACAATTCGTTCTTTTCTTCTATTAATGTAACTCGAAGAGCCTGTCGCTTTAAATTTTCTCGGATTTGGCAATATCGCCGCAATTCCTGCTGCTTGCATTGGAGTTAGGCTCGAAGCATCTCTGCGATACCAATGTTCGGTTGCGGCATAAGCGCCGTAAACTCCGTCACCCATTTCGATACTGTTTAAGTATACTTCCATGATACGCTCTTTACCCCAGATAATTTCAATTAAAACGGTAAAATACGCTTCAAGCCCTTTACGGAAATAACTTTTTCCCTGCCATAAAAAGACATTTTTGGCTGTTTGCTGCGAAATGGTGCTTCCACCACGGATTCTACGTCCTCGTTCGTTACTTTTATAAGCTTTTTGAAGTGCTTTAAAATCGAACCCATTATGTGTAAGGAAAGTTCCGTCTTCGCTGGCAATAACGGCTTTTTGCAAATTCATTGAGATTTTATCAATCGGTTCCCAATCGTGGTCAAAATAAACTTCTTTTCCAGCCATCTTATTTTCGATGGCACGAATGAGCATTAGTGGCGTAAATGGCACAGGAACATATTTAAAAAATATAACCGACCCGATAGAGATTCCAAAAAACCATAAAGCCGCTTTAATAAAAAACCATTTTACTTTTTCTCCAAAAGAACGATTCGATTTTTTTGAAGACGAAGTCTTCGGTTTTGGTTTGTTTGTAGTAGTTTTTGGTGCCGGTTTTTTGGTTGCTGCCATTATATTAAATCTGCTAATTCTGTTCCTATTAAACTTCCTATCGCGACTCCCATTCCGCCCAAACGCACTCCGCAGAACACATTTTCAGAAAGTCGGGTTACGACAGGATTCTTACTATTTCCTATTCCCATGATACCGCTCCATCGGTGCGCAATCTGAAAATCCTGATTTGGTAAAATTACATTTTTCAATAAATCTTCCAATCTATTTTGAATAATTTTCGTCTGTCCAAATTCGGTTGTTGTTTCTCCTTCAAAATCAAGGTTTCGGCCTCCGCCTAACAAAATACGGTCACCAATGTTTCTAAAATAATAATAACCACGATCTAAATGAAACGTTCCTTTGATATCTAAATTATGAATGGGTTCTGTAATAAGCACTTGCGCTCTTGCTGGTTTTACGGCACCTTTGGTCAATTCACTTGCAAAACCATTTGTTGCAAAAAGTATTTTTTGGGTTTTAAAGCTAAAATCGTTTACCTCAACTTCAACATGATTTCCTGTATCGAGGTACGATTTTACTGTTTGCTGATTTAAGATTAAAATATCTGCCGAAACTGCCTGCTTCAACAATTCCTGCATCATATTTCCAGTATCAATTTGCGCTTCAAATGGATTAAAAATTAAATAATCTTGAATATTCTGAAATCCAAAACGGTCTACTTCTTTCGAAAAAACATCGGCTTTAAAAAGCGGTTTCAGAATTTCATTGATAAACGGAATTTTAGAAATGCATTCATTAAACCCTAGTTCGTCTTCTTTCAAAAACAATTCATATCCACCATGAGGCTTAAAATCAATTGCTTGATCACCCAATCTTTTTCGAAGTAATTGAAGACCTTTCCATCGTTTTTCTATAAGTGCCACAACATCGTCTTCTGAATGTGTTTTTAAGTCGTCCATAATTTCAGAAAGACTTCCAAAACAAGCAAAACCAGCATTTTTTGTGCTTGCTCCTTGTGGTAACATGCCGCGTTCTAAAACCAGAATTTTAGTTGCAGGAAATCTTTCGCGCAAGCGTAATGCTGTATGCAGGCCAACAATCCCACTGCCTACAATCGTATAATCAACATTTGTAAACCAATTTTTGAGTTCCCAATAACTTAGTTCCATAACTTTATTAAATTCCAAAATTTTAAAAAATCCAAATTACAATCTTGGGTTAAATTACAATTTTTTTTAACCATATAAGAAATGTAAGTTGATTTAAATACTTTGTCTGGCTGAGCGGAGTCGAAGCCTCTCTACTGTACGCCCTTCGACTTCGCTCAGGGTGACAATCGTACAATATCATTCAAAACTTTAACAATAATTGAGATTCCGGATTTAACAATTTGGGATTTAAAAGTTGTATTTTTAGCGCACAAAAAATAGAATAATTTGATTATGAAAAAAGTAGTATTAACAACCTTAATAATGATGAGTTTAAATGCTATCGGACAGAATGTAATGTCACCAGAATTGTTATGGAAATTAGGAAGAGTGACACCTCTTGGCATTTCTAAAGATGCGAAAAATGTCGTTTTTAAAGTTTCAACGCCTTCTGTGGCCGACAACAAATCGACTTCTAAAATCTACACGATTCCTGTAAACGGAGGAAATGCAACCGAAATTAAAGACACTAAAGAAATCTTGGCTGATAAAAACATTTCGCCTGACGGAAAATTTGTCGTTTACAATGACGAAGTAAAAATTGATAAAGTTTTAGGTAAAGATTTCTACCCAAGCCTTGGCAAGTCTGATGCTCAAATTTATGATGGTTTAGATTACCGTCACTGGGATACTTGGAACGAAGGGAAATTTAATCATGTTTTTTATAAAGAAAACAAAGACGGAGCAAAAGGAATCGACATTATGAAAGGTGAAACTTTCGATTCTCCGCAAAAACCTTTTGGAGGTGACGAAGATTATATCTGGTCGCCAGACAGCAAAAGCATTTTTTATGTTTGCAAGAAAAAAGCAGGAACTGCTTATGCAATTTCTACCAACACAGATATTTATGAGTACAACTTAGAAACTCAAAAAACAACTAATAAAACCGAGGGCAATTTAGGTTACGATACGGCACCACAATTTTCTCCATCAGGAAATTTATCTTGGCTGCAAATGAAACGTGACGGTTATGAATCTGATAAAAATGATATTATTGTTGAGTTTAAAGGAATCAAAACCAACTTAACGGCAAACTGGGACGGAACTGTAGATAATTTTATCTGGAGCAAAGACGGAAGAACCATATTTTTTGTGGCTCCAATTGACGGAACAAAACAACTTTTTTCTGTTAATTTCCCTGGTTTAACTAAAATCGCAATCAGCGTTCGTCAATTGACAAATGGAGATTTTGATGTGAATGATTTAATTGGTTTCTCTGGAGATGATATTATCGTTACTAGAACAGACATGAATCACGCAGGTGAAATTTATTCTTTCAATTTGAAGAAAAACACTTGGAAGCAAATCTCAAATGTAAATACAGAAACGTACAAAACTTTGGCTTTAAGCAAAACAGAAAAGCGTTATGTTACTACAACTGATGGTAAAAAAATGTTGGTTTGGGTAATTCTTCCTCCAAATTTTGACGCTTCAAAAAAATATCCAACTTTATTGTTCTGCCAAGGCGGACCTCAAAGTGCATTGACACAATCGTATTCTTTCCGTTGGAATTTCTCTTTAATGGCTGCTAAAGGTTATGTAGTTGTAGCTCCAAACCGTCGTGGAATGCCTGGACATGGAGTTGAGTGGAACGAACAAATCAGTAAAGATTGGGGCGGACAAGTTATGGACGATTATCTTTCTGCGATTGATGATGTGGCAAAAGAAAGCTATGTTGACAAAAGCCGTTTAGGATGTGTTGGTGCTAGTTACGGTGGGTATTCTGTATTTTATTTAGCTGGAATCCACAAAAACCGTTTCAAAACTTTCATTGCTCACGATGGCGTTTTCAATACTGTTTCTATGCTAGGAACAACTGAAGAAGTTTTCTTTAACAATTGGGATTTCGGTGGACCTTATTGGGAAAAAGATAACGCAGTAGCGCAAAAAGCATATACAACTTTTAACCCTGCAACTTTGGTTCAGAACTGGAATAAGCCAATTTTGATTTTCCAAGGAGGAAAAGATTACCGTGTGCCAATCGGACAAGGACAAGAAGCTTTTCAAGCTGCTCAATTAAGAGGAATCAAAAGTAGATTTGTTTATTTCCCAGACGAAAATCACTGGGTTTTAAAACCACAAAATGCACAGGTTTGGCAAGGTGAATTCTTCAAATGGTTAGATGAGACTTTGTAACACATAAAAACACTATTTTACAGCCGTAGATTTATATAATCTACGGCTGTTTTTCTTTAAACATCTTACAATTATGTAACATATTCGGTAGATTTGCTCTTCGTAAAACAGATTTTTTTAAATAAATTGCAATGTTTTAATAATCCCGGATTCCCTCAAATCTTTCAAGCAAAATATGGAAACAAAAAGAAGCTACACCGCAATCAAAGTTTTATTCAGCTATGTTGCATTATTGGCTTTGGTTGTAACAGTTGGATGGTTTCTATATTCTGAAAATGTCGTTTACAACAAACTGGAAGATAAAATTGCATTAGAAAAAACCAAAATCCTTAGAGTCAGCCGACTTTATTCTAATGTTTATAAAACAGAAAGTTTAGCCAGGCAAACAATTCAAAATAATTCTGAAAAAGATTTTAAAAATTATCTGATTGAAACCGATTCTCTTCGTAAACGCATTGATACTTTAAAACAGATTGTAACTACAGAATATCAAAAAACACTTTTGGATAGTGTTACTTATTTCTTGGCTGAAAAGACAGAAAACATCAAACAATTAAGAGAAATAAAAAACAAAGCAGACGACGAAACTTCTGTAAATACGGCTATTGATGAAATCACGAAAATGGAGTTTAATCTTAGAAAACTCGAACTTCAGGATTTCACCAAAAACCCAAACCAATTGGGCAGTTATCAAAGAAGCGTTTTACAGCAATATGTCGATTATTTAAATTCGAATATTCCAGATGACAGCACCAATACTTTAAGTAAAAAAGCTTCTGATTCTATTTTGGCTAATTCTAAAAAGCTTTTGAGTTCTGTAAAACTAAAAGCAGAAAAGAAGAAAGAGTCTCTAAATTTTGAAGAAAACAAACTGCTTCAGAATGAAATCGCCATTTCGGATCAGCTTAGAAAAATACTTCGAATTATTGAGCGAGAAATTATCATCAATTCGATCAAAAACAATTCATTAAAAGAAAAATCATTAAAAAGAGTCAACGAGATTGTCACAGCTTCTGCGGTTATTGGTTTATTATTGACTGTATTCTTTTCGATTCTAATTGTAAGCGATTATTCAAAATCTCAATTGTATAAAAAACAATTGGAAATTGCGAATTTCAAAACAAAGAATCTACTGAAAAGCCGTGAACAATTAATTTCAACCGTAAGTCACGATTTAAAAACTCCTTTAAGTACGATAGTTGGTTATTCTGAACTTTTAGGCAATTCAGATGTCAATACTAAGCAATCGTATTTCATTAAAAACATTAAAAACTCTTCTGAATATATTACGCAGCTGGTTCAGGATCTATTAGATTTCTCACAGATTGAAGCTGGAAAAATTTCGATAGAAAAAGTTCCGTTCTCATTACCCGAGATTATTGAAGATGTTGCCAGAAACATTCAGACAGTTTATAAACAGAAAGATATTGACCTTATTATTAATGTAGACGAAAAGTTTCAGCAGCGCATTGTTGGAGATCCATTTCGTTTGAAACAGATTCTGACTAACATTATTGGAAATGCTTATAAGTTTACGGAAGAAGGCCATATTCGAATTGCCGCTTACGCGAATGACGATCAGTTTTTTACCATTTCGATTCAAGACACTGGAATCGGGATTGAAAAAGCCAATCAGAAATTAGTTTTTGAAGAATTTGCTCAAGCCAATGAAAACATTGAAAAGAAATATGGCGGAACTGGTTTAGGTTTGTCAATTTGCCAGAAGATTATTTCTATTTTGGGCGGAAGCTTAAGCTTAGACAGCATATTCGGAAAAGGAAGCACATTTACGATTCAATTGCCTTTAATATTTGATAGCAGTCAAGGAAATATTGCTTTAAACGAAATCAAAAGCAAACCGTCAAAAAACATCAAAAAACAAACTTTTATTGTTGTAGACGACGACATAAATCTGTTGAATTTAACGAGCGGTGTTTTAAAGCAAGAACAGCATCAGGTATTTTCTTTTACCAATCCAGCGAAAGCTTTAGAAACAATCAAAAGCACGCCTTTCGATTTTGTTATTACCGATATTCAAATGCCAGAAATCGATGGTTTTATGTTTTTAGAAAAACTTCGTGAACATTCAGAAAACATCTTCAAAAACCAGCCTGTAATTGCGCTTACTGGACGCACAGACCTTGATCTTTCAGTTTATAAAAATGCTGGTTTTACAGCCGTTGTAAAGAAACCTTATTCGCCAAAAATCTTATTGGAAACTATTCAGCATATTTTAGATCATGAGGAAGTTCCTATAGCTGAATCTACAGAAAGTGTAAACAAAAATAGTTCTCAACTGTATTCTTTAGATACTTTGAAAGATTTTTTAGGGCAAGATGAATCTGCCTTGAAAGAGGTATTAAAATCTTTCATAGAAACTACTTTAGAAAATATCGAGCTTTTGAAAATTGCTATTAAAGAGCAAAATCACGACGAAATAAAATCTATCGCGCATCGTATTGCTCCAATGTTCAAACAAATTCAGGCCAATAAAATTGGTGAACTTCTCAAAGATTTAGAAAAAGAAGACCTAAACACAATCGATGTGAATGCTACATATACAGATTTAGACGAAAAAATAAGAGTACTTTTTGAAGATTTAAAACAAGAAATTTAAACCCAACTCTTTCCAAAAGTAGTTTTTACTCAATATTGTATTGTTTCAATTTATTGTAAAGTGTTTTTCTGGTAATTTTCAGCAATTTGGCTGCTTCAGATTTATTATTCTGCGTTTTTGATAAAGCACTAATAATCGTTTCTTTTTCGTTCTCAGACAATGAGAAAACTTCATTTGCGCCCCACTGCTGTTTTTGAATCTGAAAAAATTCTGCAGGAAGCACATCGCTTTCTATAAAATCGCCTCGAGTTAAAAGAGTGGCGCGTTTTACGCAATTTTGCAATTCTCGTAAATTCCCTGGCCAATTGTAATTCTGAAAAATAGAAACCACTTCTGGAGAAAATCCGATAACATCTTTATCCAATTGCTCATTGGCTTTTTCTAAGAAATAATCAGCAAAAACCATTAAATCTTCTCCTCGGTCTTTTAAAGATGGCGACTGGATTGAAAACTCGTTGATTCTATGGTATAAATCTTCTCTAAAATCGCCGTTTTTTACTGCCTCGCGCAAATCTTCATTGGTAGCCGTAATAATGCGTATATCAACGTTTATTTCTTTATTGCTTCCAACAGGTTTTATTTTTCTTTCTTGAAGCGCTCTCAATAATTGAATTTGGTTTTCGTACGAAAGGTTTCCAATTTCATCTAAAAATAAAGTTCCGCCATTTGCAGCTTCAAAATATCCTTTTTTGTCGCTGATTGCTCCAGTAAAAGAGCCTTTCAAGTGACCGAAAAATTCGCTTGCCGCCAATTCTTTCGGAATCGCTCCGCAATCAACTGCAATAAAATTATTGTCTTTTCTTCTACTCTGCTGATGAATGCTCTTTGCAATGATTTCTTTTCCTGTTCCGCTTTCGCCAATAATAAGAACAGACATATCAGTTGGACTAACTAATTGAATATGATCTAGAAGCTTTTTCGAAGCAACAGAGATTCCTCTAACAAATTCATTTTCGGCCGTAACTGACTTTTTAGCTGTTTTTTTCTTTTTTTCCGGAATTTCAGATTGTTCTTCTTCAGCTTTTGGAGCCTGCAATGCATTGGTAATAACCAGAAGAACCTCATCTGGATTAAAAGGTTTCGAGATATAATCTGCAGCTCCATTTTTAATGGCTTTAACAGCAGTGTTTACATCTGAGTAGCCCGTCATTAAAATAACAGGAATATGAGGGTGCGAATTTTTAAATTCAGACATAAGTCCAATACCATCAGAATCAGGTAAGCGAAGATCTGTCAAAATCAAATCGAATGACTCATTTTTAACTGCTTCACGTGCTTCTGCTGCAGAGAAAGCTATCGTTACATCGTACGTTTTTTTGATTAGAAATTTTTCTAATAATTTACAAAACGCAATATCATCTTCTATTACTAATATCTTCGGCATCTGCTTTTAGGGACTTTTTGCTAAAATAATATTATTAAACTTGTTATTTCACAAAATTATGTAAAATATGTAAAAAAAAAGAGATTGCACAACGCAATCTCTTTTTCACCAAAAACATAAATCTAAATTCACCTAATTATATTTTCAACCAGTTTCCATTGACATCTGAATATACAGTAGCCTTTTGGTCTCCAACTGATATTTCGAGTTTATACTCTTTTTTTTCGTTTACAAATGCTTTGTCCAGTTTTGCTCCCGGATAAGCGGTCTGCAAGGCTGTTTTTACAGCTGCAGGTACAGCATCTGCAGTAACTTCTGTGTATTCTGATTGAATAGCCACAGTTACATTACTATTTTGAGAAACAGGCAATACATTTGCTTGAATTGACATGACTCCTAAAGCAACTACTGCCGATAAGATTAACTTTTTCATAATGCTGATTTTTTAATTATTTCTTGATGATGTTACCAGAAGCATCTGTGAAAATTGTATACTTCTTGTCTCCACTTGAAATTTCAAGCTTGTACTCGTTTTTATCGTTTTTATAAGCTTTTTCTAACTTAGTGTTTGGAAACGATTTTTCAACTGTAGATTTCACCGCTGCTGGTACTTGGTCTGCAGCTACTTCAGTAAATGCATCTTGAAAAATTGCTGATTGAGTAATTGAGATTGCTGGAAGAACTGCAGCATTTACTGAAAAACTTCCTAAAACAATCGCTGCTGATAAAACTAACTTTTTCATAATATTTGTGGTTTAAATTATTTTTTAAGAATATTACCAGAAGCATCTGTATAAACGATCGATTTTTCACCTCGAACGGTTATCTCAATTTTGTACTCCTTTTTATCATTTACCCATGCTTTTTCAAGCACTACACCAGGATAAGCTTCATCTAAGCCTTTCTTCACAGCTGCCGGAACTCCGTCTACTTCTTTATATCCATCCTGATCATTAACTGTCTGTACCATTGGGCTGGTCACAGCAGTGGTTTCTGCATGCATCGACAAACTGCCTAAGACAATTGCCACCGATAAGATTAACTTTTTCATAGTTATAGTTTTAAGGGTTAGACTTTAATTATTTTTTAATCCAAGTTCCGTCTGCGTTAGCAAAAAGATTACCTGTTTTATCTCCAACAGTTACTTCAAGCTTGTACTCAGATTTTGTGTTTTTAAATGCTTTAGAAAGCACAGCATCTGGATATGCTTTTTTCAAAGCGTCTGTTACAGCTGTCGGAAGTTCTTCCAATTTAATTTCTGTGTAATCATCTTGAATAGAGATTGTTTTTACGATTGTATTTGAAATTGGAGAAGTTGAAGCAAATGATGTTAAACCTCCCAAAACGATTGCGGCTGATAAAAATAAATTTTTCATGATAGTTGTTTTTTAATATAGTTAATTTGATCTTAGTATTCTTGATCCGGATTTTCACAAGACATTAGTTTAAGATTATTGTTTGATCCAAGTTCCATCTGCATTTGCGAAAAGATTTCCAACTTTGTCGCCAACAGTTACATCAAGTTTATACTGAGCTTTTTCGTTTTTATATGCTTTAGTAATTACTGCTTCTGGGTATGCTTTTTTCAAAGATTCTGTAATAGCAGCAGGTAATTCTTCTAATTTGATTTCAGTGTATTCGTCTTCGATCGAAATCGTTTTTACGATTGTGTTTCTTACTTGATTAGTTGAAGCGAATGAAGTTAAACCTCCTAAAACAATTGCGGCTGATAAAAATAATTTTTTCATAACGTATATATTTAAATTAATAGTTGTTTACGCTTTAGGTAATGAAATTATTATGCCGTAAAAGAAAAGAACCGTGCCAAAGACTGTAAAAACCTATATTTAAACACTTTACATCAAATATAGTAAAAAAATAAAAAATCGAAAAGGTGTGTAAAAGAGAAAAAAGGTGTGTAATAAGTAAACACTAATAGTGTAACCTTGGAAGAAATTCCAATTTTTGTAAATTCCAAATTCCAAAGTTTATGGTAAAGTTAAGCTCCTCATTTAAAGTTTAGGTTTCCAATATTGGAATTTGGAATTTGAATATTGGAATTTATAAAGCCTGACTAGTCCTAGAATAACGATACAGGATTAATAATAGTAAAAATATATTTTTTCAGACAGAAGTAGCTTTCAAGTTACTTCTGTTTTTTGTTTTATAGGTTTTCATTTTAATAGTACTTTGCAGATGCATTTGATTGGGAGTCAGCATATAGTTTGACCAATGCGGTCTAATTTGATTGTATTTGTCAATAGTCTCAGCTACTAGCTTTTTCATTAAATATAGATCAAGATGATAAGCGTCAATCATAAATTCCTGTTTTAATATTCCATTTATTCTTTCAGCTACGGCATTTTCATAAGGATCTGAGTTTTGTGTCATACTGCATTTTAGGCTGTATTTCTTTAAAAAATACTGATATTCATCTGAGCAGTATTGTATTCCCCTGTCTGAATGATGTATCAAGGGTTCAGTTCTAAACACCCTATTCTTATATGCCATTTTTAAAGCATTGATGCATCCTTGCGTATTAAGAGAATCAGATACTTCATAGCCCACAATCTTTTTTGAATAAGCATCTGTTATTAAACTTAAATAACAAGGCTTCTCACGTTTGCCGATATAGGTAATATCCGATACCCATACTTGTTCAGGTCTTTTTATATCTAACTCTTCTATGAGATTAGGATGTTTTCTAAAACGATGATGTGACCATGTGGTAACATGATAACTCCTTTTTGGCTTTATCAGCAAGTGATTTGCTTTTAAAATACCGAAGAACTTATCCCTGCCCACCTTTAAGGTTTTTAGCTTTAGATTGAGAATATGGTATAGTTTGCGCGTGCCAAGCCGAGGCTGTACCGCACGCTGTTCATTGACAAGTTCTACAACCTGTTCTGCCAGGTCTCTCCTGAGCTTGGTACGTTTGATAATCCGATAATAAACCTGTCTGCTTATCCCGAACAAACCACAGATGAAGCTTATGCTTTCCTGCCTTTCTTCTCTGAAAGATTGGATTGTTCGGGTGGCGAGTTTTTTCGAATATCAATATTATATTCCTTTTCAGCCAGATCTATCATCATATCAAAAATAATAGCTTTAGAGTCAGAGATATGGTTTTGTTTTTCAAGATGGGCTTTTTGTTTTTCCAAAAGTTTTACCTTGGCTTCAAGCTCCATAATTCTTTGTTCGGGTGTCTTTGGCATATTTGATGGTGTTTGATTCTCCCAATCAAAGTTACCATATTTTCTGAGCCAGTTTACAACCGTGGAACGGCCTTGGATTCCATAGTGCCTTTGAGCAGAGGTTACTGAAAAAATCCCAGATTCAACCTCTTTAACAACACCAAGTTTAAAACTAAGTGTGTAATCTTTCTGTGTGCGTTTTGAGTAATTATCCATGCGATACTTTTTTGTGTATCGCTATTTCAGGACGAGACAGCCTTATAAAAGAAAAAGGCTTCCAAATCTGGAAGCCTTTTTAATTATTCTGGACTATTCATTTTAAATGTATCCATAAATGCAGTTGTATAATCTCCTGCAATATATTTTGGATCATCCATTAATTGTCTGTGGAAAGGGATTGTAGTTTTCACACCTTCGATTACGAACTCATCTAAAGCTCTTCGCATTTTGCTGATAGCTTCTTCACGAGACTGCGCAGTTGTAATTAACTTAGCAATCATAGAGTCGTAATTTGGCGGAATGCTATATCCTGAGTAAACGTGAGTATCTAAACGAACTCCGTGTCCTCCTGGCATATGAAGCGTAGTAATTTTTCCTGGTGAAGGACGAAAATCGTTATAAGGATCTTCGGCATTAATACGAACTTCAATAGCGTGTAATTGTGGTAAATAATTTTTTCCTGAAATTGGAATACCTGCAGCAACCATAATCTGCTCACGGATCAAATCATAATCAATAACTTGTTCTGTGATTGGGTGCTCCACCTGAATACGAGTATTCATTTCCATGAAGTAGAAGTTTCTGTGTTTATCAACCAAAAATTCTACAGTTCCAGCTCCTTCATATTTAATGAATTCGGCAGCTTTTACAGCAGCTTCTCCCATTCTTGTACGAAGTTCGTCTGTCATGAAAGGTGAAGGTGTTTCCTCAGTTAGTTTTTGGTGACGACGCTGAACTGAACAATCTCTTTCAGAAAGGTGACATGCTTTTCCATAAGAATCTCCAACAACTTGAATTTCGATATGACGTGGCTCTTCAATAAGTTTCTCCATGTACATTCCGTCATTTCCAAATGCCGCAGCAGCTTCTTGACGTGCACTTTCCCAAGCTTTTTGAAGCTCTTCTTCTTTCCAGATAGCACGCATTCCTTTTCCACCACCACCAGCAGTAGCTTTCATCATAACTGGATAACCAATTTCTTTAGCTACTTTTTGTGCATGTTCGTAAGATTCTAACAATCCATCTGAACCTGGCACACATGGTACTCCTGCCGCTTTCATTGTAGCTTTTGCAGAAGCTTTATCTCCCATACGGTCGATCATTTCTGGAGCAGCACCGATAAATTTAATTCCGTGCTCTTGACAGATTTTAGAGAATTTTGCATTCTCAGAAAGAAATCCATAACCTGGATGAATTGCATCTGCATTTGTAATTTCTGCAGCTGCAATAATATTTGACATTTTCAAATACGATAAGTTACTCGGAGGAGGACCTATACAAACCGCTTCGTCAGCAAATTTAACATGTAAACTTTCTGCATCGGCTGTAGAGTAAACTGCAACAGTTTTGATTCCCATTTCCTTACATGTACGAATTACACGTAGTGCAATTTCTCCTCTATTCGCAATTAATATTTTTTTAAACATCTTATTTTAATTAGATAATTAGACAATTTGATAATTAGATAATTTTAGATGATTAACAAAACTTACTGTGAACCATTCTAAAATCTAAAATCTAAAATCTAAATTTATTTATGATGGATCTACTAAGAATAAAGGTTGGTCAAATTCTACTGGAGACATATCGTCTACAAGAATTTTTACAATTTTACCAGAAACTTCAGATTCGATTTCGTTGAATAATTTCATTGCTTCAATTACGCAAAGAACATCACCTTTAGATACAGTGCTTCCAACTTCAGTGAAAACTGGTTTATCTGGAGATGGTTTTCTATAGAATGTACCAATGATTGGAGATTTTATAGTAATATATTTAGAATCGTTAGCAGCTGGTGCTTCTGGAGTTACACTTACAACTGTTGGAGCTGTAACTTGTGGAACTGCCGCTTGAGGTAAAGCTGCCTGAGCAGGTAATTGCTGTACGTAAGTTGCTTCAGTTACATTTGTTTCTAAAGTTGTTCTGATCGTGATTTTTACATCATCCATTTCTAACTTCACTTCTGCAACGCCCGAATTTGCAACAAATTTGATTAGGTTTTGAATTTCTTTTAAATCCATAATGATTCGTTTTTAGTTTTAATTTATTTCTTATCGTAAGCCCATTTTAAGTAGATAGATCCCCAAGTGAATCCACCACCAAAAGCAGCAAAGATAATGTTATCTCCTTTTTTAAGCTTATCTTCAAAATCAGCCAACACTAATGGTAAAGTTCCAGAAGTAGTATTACCATATCTTTCGATATTTACCAGCACTTTAGACTCATCTAATTCTAATCTTCCTGCAGTAGCATCGATAATACGTTTGTTAGCTTGGTGTGGCACTAACCAGTCAACATCTTGATTTGTCAAATTATTTCTTTGTAAAATCAATTCGCTGGCATCAGCCATGTTAGTTACAGCATATTTGAAAACAGTTTTACCGTCTTGCATAATATTGTGCTGTCTGTTTTTTATAGTTTCTTCTGAAGGTGGAATCAAAGAACCTCCTGCTGGGATTTTAAGGAAATCACGCCCTACACCATCACTTCTTAAATACTCATCCTGCAATCCTAAACCTTCATAATTTGGTTCGAAAAGAACTGCACCAGCTCCATCACCAAAAATAATACAAGTTGCTCTATCTGTATAATCTACAATTGATGACATTTTGTCGGCACCAATTAAAAGTACTTTTTTGTAACGTCCTGACTGAACATACGCTGCTGCGGTTGACATTCCGTATAAGAAACTTGAACATGCAGCCTGCAAATCGTATGAAAATGCATTTGTAGCTCCAATTTCTGTAGCAACATAGACTCCTGTAGAAGCCACCATCATATCTGGTGTTGCAGTTGCCATTATAATCATATCAATCTCAAGCGGATCAATATTTGCTTTTGCAATCAAATCCTTTGCTGCTTGTATAGCAAGGTACGATGTACCTTTATCAGCATCTTTAAGAATTCTTCTTTCTTTAATTCCTGTTCGAGCGGTAATCCACTCATCATTGGTATCAACCATTGTTTCTAGTACTTGGTTCGAAAGAACAAAGTCAGGAACATAAGCTCCAACAGCGGTAATTGCGGCTGTGATTGTATTCATTATATTCTATTATTTTCCTTTCAAATTATTGATAATTTGAAAAATTTTTAAAAGACTTGAAAATTACAAAAAAAAACGTAACGAATTTGTCTATATTTTCCTAAAAATCGAAAATTATAACCAACAAAAAAAACTCTCACTATGTGAGAGTTCTAGTATAATTTACAAAAACGTATTAAGCAACCGCTTCAGATTTATCGATAACAACTTGCCCTCTGTAGTACATTTTACCTTCATGCCAGTAAGCTCTGTGGTATAAATGCGCCTCACCTGTAATAGGACATGTAGCGATTTGAGCTACAGTAGCTTTGTAATGTGTTCTTCTCTTATCTCTTCTTGTTTTCGAGGTTTTTCTCTTAGGATGTGCCATTTTACTATATTATTTATCCGTTAATAGTTTTTTTAATTTTTCCCAACGCGGGTCAATATCTTCTTCTTTGTTACTCTCTTCCTTTTGTTCTTTTACACTTAATTCATTCAGTTTTGTCAAAGCTTCTGTTTGCAGACTTCCATCTTTAACACCTGGATGAATTCTCTTCTGCGGAACAGAAAGTGCGATCATTTCATAAATATATTGTGCTATATCTATTTCATGTTCACCATGTGGCAAAATCAACAACTCTTCATTATCATCATTAAATTCTTCTCCAAAGCGAACAATCAGTTTCATTTTCCCTTTTATAGGTAAATCAAAATCTTCGCCCGTCAGATCACAAGGTACATTTACCGTTCCTTTGTGTTTGAATTCTAACTCTAACATATTACTTTTCTTATCGAAAAGCAAATTGACTTTAATATCTGAACTTTGAAACTCATCGTACTCAAAGTTCTTAAAGAACGTGTTATTTATTTGATACTCAAAATGGTGTTTTCCTAGTTTTAACCCTACGAAAGGAATTAAAAATTCTTTTGTTTTGCTCATTTCAACATCAATTTGATCAATTCGATTCTAAAACTAGATATCCGAATTGGGGTGCAAAGATATAAAATTATTACAAATCTAATAATCTTATTCACCTTTTTTTGTTTATAACTGTTTTTCTTTTATTTTAAGAGGTTTTTGGCTAATCTCCTCATACTGATTACGCGAGCGAAAAATATCGATCGCAAGATATACTGCTTCTTTAAACGAATTGTAATCTGCCATATCTTTTCCTGCTATATCGTAAGCTGTACCGTGATCTGGAGAGGTTCTCACTTTATTTAAACCTGCTGTATAATTCACTCCTTTTCCAAAAGAAAGTGTTTTAAACGGTATTAATCCTTGATCGTGATACATTGCTACAATCGCATCATATTTTTCATATTGAGAGCTTCCAAAAAAACCATCTGCAGGAAATGGACCAAAAACCATTGTTCCTGAATCGAATAATTTTTTAAGAACTGGTTTTAAAATCAAATCATCTTCTTTCCCTATTACACCGCCATCGCCAGCATGCGGATTCAATCCCAAAACTGCAATTTTTGGTTTAACTATACTAAAATCCTGAACGAGCGATTTTCTAATAGTTTCTATTTTTTTAGTAATCAATTCTTCTGTTAAATGAGAAGCCACTTCATTTAAAGGCACATGATCTGTAATCAAGCCTACTCGCAAATTATCTTGAACCATCATCATAAGCGCATCGCCTTCTAATTCCTGATTCAAATAATCTGTGTGCCCAGGAAATTTAAAATCTTCAGACTGTATATTGTATTTATTAATCGGAGCTGTGACCAAAACATCAATTTCACCATCTTTTAACGCTTTTGTTGCTGCTGTAAAAGATTTTATAGCATACTCTCCAATTTTAGAATCATTAACTCCAAAGTTTATATCAACTCCTTCTCTCCATAGATTCAAAACATTTACTTTTCCTGGAATAATCTGATCCAACTTATCAACCCCGTGAAATTGAACTGTCGATGTAAAGCTCTTTCTAACGAATGAAAGAATTTTAGCATTTGCAAAAATAACCGGCGTACACAATTCCAACATACGAGAATCTTCGAATGTTTTCAGTATAACTTCGCTTCCAATACCGTTTAAATCTCCAATTGAAATTCCAACAATTATATTTTCTGCTTTTTTATTCATGAGCTCAGTTTATTTATTACTAATTTTGATGTGCAAATTTAGTAAAATAAAACCACAATGTTCACAGGAATTATAGAAACACTCGGCAAGGTTCACGAAATCAAAAAAGACCAAAACAATCTTCACATAACAGTTGACTCATCAATAACCCACGAATTGAAAATAGACCAAAGTGTTTCGCACAACGGAATATGCCTTACGGTTGTGGCAATTAAAGACTCTCTTTACACTGTAACAGCTATTGACGAAACTATTTTAAAAACCAATATTGGCGATTGGAAAGCTGGCGATGTTGTAAATCTTGAAAGAGGAATGAAACTAGGAGACCGCTTAGACGGGCATATTGTGCAAGGCCATGTAGACCAAACAGGAACTTGCATTAAAATTGAAGAAGCAAACGGAAGCTGGAATTACACTTTTGAATATGATAAAAACCAAAACAATATCACAATCGAAAAAGGTTCAATTACAGTAAACGGAGTTAGCCTTACTGTTGTAAACTCTAAAACGAATGAGTTTAGCGTCTCAATTATCCCATACACTTACGAGCACACCAATTTTAAAGATTTTAAAGTAGGAACAAAAATTAACCTGGAGTTTGATGTAGTTGGAAAATATATTTCAAGGCTTTATTCAATCAACAAATAGTTCTGTTGTCTATCTATAAAAAAGGCTTCAATTTAAATTGAAGCCTTTTTTATTTGATTTTTATATATCGCAGTAGCCCCTAAAGCCAAACCACCAATTACCAAAAAAACAATATGTTGATTTATTGGAATATCACCTTGGTCATTACAAGGAATACCGTCTGGATCGTCACAGTCGGCCATGCTTTTGGCACTTACGTTTGGCGTTGGAGGGCCGCTTTTAGTTCCAGCTGTAACTAATAAAACATTTAATAATAAGGCGATTACTAAAAATGGGGCTTTTAGATTTTTCATAAATTCAAGCTATTGCAAAATGCAAGTCTAGATAATTATTGATAAATATTCTTCAATAGAAATTTCGCACAAATGCTTTTCTACTTCCAAAATCTTGGACAAAAGTATAAGTTTTTTGCAGAAAAGCAACTTTTAAATCAAAAAAGCCAAAACAAATTTTAACATTTCATTTTTAAAACTTCATCAATCCTTTTCGGAAAACGTTCTAGAAGAGAATCTCTTTTTTTCCATCATTATTTCCAAAGGCTATAATATCATAAGAAATTACCGACTTAATAAAAAATCCCTTTCTTCAAAAAAACCATATAACTTTACTTCAAAAAAGAAGCTTTAGTTCATTTTTCAATCGCACAAGAGAATACTCTCAAATTAATATATTTGTAGAATTCAAACCTATCTCAACCATAATCAAGAAAATGAAAAACAAATATACAGTCGGGAGTTTATATGCAGGCGTAGGCGGTATTTGTTTAGGTTTTAAAAATGCAGGTTTTAAATTAGAATGGGCAAATGAGTTTGACAAAAAAGCGTGTGTTACTTATAGAAATAATTTTGAGCACAAACTAATTGAAGGCGATGTAATGCAGCTTGATGTAAAAAAACTCAATAAAATAGACATTCTTACCGCTGGATTTCCATGCCAGCCTTTTTCTCTTGCTGGCCATCGAAAAGGCTTTAATGACAGCAGGGGAAATCATTTCTTCAAAATATTAGATTTTATTGACGCAATGAGACCGAAAGTAGTATTTCTTGAAAATGTCAAAAACCTTAAAGGACATGACAAAGGAAATACTATGAAAGTAATTCAGCGCGAAATCAAAAAGCGCAATTATACTTTTGACAGCGCTATACTTAACACAAAAAATTTCGGAAACATTCCACACAATAGGGAACGAATCTTCATGATTGCATTTGACAAGGATTTCGTCAAAAGAGGATTTAAATTTAATTTTCCTGAGAAAGAAGAATTAACCAAAAAAGTTACTGATTTAATCACAAAAGAAAAAGTCGATAAAAAATTCTATTACACAGAAGACAAATACATGTTTAACACGCTGAAAGAAGCGGTTGTGAGAGAAGACAGAATTTATCAGTTCAGGAGACACTACGTACGAGAAAATAAAAAAGAAGTCTGCCCTACTTTAACTGCCAATATGGGAACCGGCGGACACAATGTACCCATCATAACAACAGAATTTGGTTTCAGAAAACTAACTCCACGAGAATGTTTTCGTTTTCAAGGTTTTCCTGACAGTTATAAATTACCCAAAATCTCTAATTCCAGTCTTTACAAACAGGCAGGAAACTCAGTAAGCATGCCAGTTATCCAGAGACTTGCTTCAGAAATATTTAAATGCATTGAAAAAATCGAATCTAAACAATTAAAAGTAGAAGCAGAAAAGGTTTAAATGCTCAAGAGCATAATTGTCCCTTCAATTTTCGCCAAACAAACCTCTAGATTCTTCTCAATCTCTTTACTCCAGAATCTCAAAATAGTCCAATTTTCAGAAATCAGAAAAGCATTAACTTCTTCATCACGCTGAATATTTCTTTCAATTTTTGGAATCCAATATTCCCGATTCGTTTTAATTCTTAGCTGTTCGGTTTCCCAATCTTTTCCATGAAAGAATTCGCTATCAACAAAAATGGCAATTTTATATTTGGCAAAAGTAAGATCTGGTCTTCCAAATACTTTCTTATTGTTTTTTCGGTATCTGTGACCCAATTTCCATAAAGCCTTTGCAAGCCTTATTTCGCCCTTTGTAGCAGTACTTTTTATCGCCTGCATAGTTTTTCTCCTCTGTTCGGGAGTCAATCTATCCATCTGAAGATTAAATTTGTTTTGGATGGATAAAGTTACGGGATTTTACAGAAACAGGAATTTAATTATTAAGTGTCAAAAATTTCAATTTTCACATTTCATAAAGTACTGAAAACAAAAAAGCCTTCTACATTTCTGTAAAGGCTTTACAAATAAAATTATTCCTAAATTTATTTATTGATTAGCTTCTCAAGCTTTTGCATCATTTCGTCTTTCTCTTTTAGCATACGTTCGTACAAAGCAATTTTTTCTTCGTGAAGTTTTAAAATTTCTTGTAACGGATTAACATTATAAGTGCCACCAGAATTACCGATGAATGCTTCATCGTGAAAAGTATTAGAAATAATATTTATCGCTTGCTCTTCATCAAAATTCTGAAAAACTTCAACAGGAATCTTTAATATAGTAGAGATTTGTTTCAACAGGCTTTCTTCAATTACATCTTTCTGCTCAAGCATAGAAATTTTCTTTTGACTCCAGTCTTCGCCCAAATCATAAGCCAACGCCTCTTGCTTTATATTAAGCATTTCTCTGAAACGTTTTACGTTTCTTCCCTGATGTATTTTTTGTTCCATAATGAATATTAATTTTTCTAAAGCCCTAAATATAAAGCCGACGCGAATTAAAAATCTGATTTTCAAAGATAGAAAAATATCCTGCAAAACATTATTTCATCAGATATTATTTACATTACAAAATCTGCTCTTTTAAAGAACTAGCTATATGCAAAACAAAAAAGCCTTTACATTTCTGTAAAGGCTTTGTGTTTCTAAAAGAGTGGTCCCACCTGGGCTCGAACCAGGGACCACCTGATTATGAGTCAGGTGCTCTAACCAGCTGAGCTATAGGACCGGTTTAGAGGATGCAATATTACTACTATTTTTGATTCACTCCAAATATTTTAAGACATCATTTTAATTTAATTTTAAAACTTTTGTTTAATATCAAAGAACAAAATTGATTTTCAACATCTTATTCAAAAATTAAAATGACATTTTTTTATTTAATTTCTTGGCAAAGTTCCACCAAAACGCCGTTTGTGTTCTTCGGATGTAGAAAAACAACCAATTTATTATCGGCACCTTTCTTCGGAACTTCATTAATCAAGACAAAACCTTCATTTTTTAAACGTGCGATTTCAGTTTCGATATCGTCAACATCAAAAGCGATATGATGAATCCCTTCTCCTTTTTTCTCTAAAAACTTCGCAATCGGACTTTCTGGGTTTGTTGCCACCAGAAGCTCGATTTTGTTATTTCCTGTCTTAAAGAAAGAAGTCAATACGCCTTCGCTTTCTACGGCTTCCATTTTATAAGACGAAACGCCAAGCATTTTTTCGAACAAAACATTGGCATCGTCCATGTTTTTTACTGCAATTCCGATATGTTCTATTTTATTTACCATTGTTTCAAATTTATTGATTCGTGTAAGTTCTAAAATAACCGCATTCTGCAATTACATCTTGATAATATTTGGTGTCCGAATAGTCTTTTCTTAAAACTTTAAATGAATTCCAAGCAATAAAATTAACTTTATCATCTTGAATTTCCCAATAGCTGTTTATATTAGTGTATTTTTTATTGTAATAATCATTTCGTTCACATTTCGAAATCAGATACAAACATTTTGCTTTTTGTTCTTTGTTTGAAGCTGCTTCAAAAGCTTTCTGATAATACATTTTAGAAACAGAATTGTTCGTAATCATATCTTTCATCGAATCTCTAAATGAATACGGGCCTGATCCGTAACCCACAATGCTCATTTCGTAAAAAGTTCTTCCGTTTCCAAAATGAGAAATATTATAAAACGCATTTCCTAACAAAAGACTATTTGTATAAACATCTTCTTTCTGAGCTAGTTTATCCTGCATTTCTTTTATTGTAGTCAAGAAATCAATGTAAGTATATTTTCTTTTTTGATATGCTGCATGCTCACAATCGTGGCAATCTTTTATATTTCCGTTAAACGGATTTCCTAAGAATTTAACATACTGGACAGAATCTGTCTGTTGCATAAAAGCAATCGCTTCTGGAATTTTGTTTTTGAAAGTGGACTGAATTGCTTGGAAATTATTAATGTCTTTTAGTTTTAAACTATAAATTCCCGCACCAATTTTCTCGATTTCACTTTTATTAGATTTCTCCAAAAAACTTTTTATTGCCAGCAAATTTTTTTCATTGTCATAATATGCATTTCCATCATTCCAATAACTATAGCGTGATTCTCCATAAATCTCGGCCATAACCTGATCTCCTTTTTCTTTATACAAATGCGACAAATAGCTTCTGCTCCACGAAGAAGCATTTTGGTAACGAAATGTGTCTCCTTTATAATTTTTAGGAAGTTCAGTGAATAGCCAATTTAAATCAGCCAGAATAGTTTTTTCATTTTTATCTGTCAGCTTATCAATCTTGCTTAAATTATTTACAAAACGTAATAAACGAAGCTGCATTCCCGCCAATTCTGTTTTCGGAAGTGTTTTTTCAGCTTTCGTATAATTCTTATCCGCATTAGAATAATCGCCTTTTAGCGTTTGAAGATATCCAAGTGCAATATCCCATAAATAAGGCTTATCGGTATTTCCTGCAGCAGAAATTTTTGCAATTAAATCGACAGCGCTATTATCAACTTTCGTCTTATTTTCTGTTTTATTTTCGGCAACAGTTTGCGGTTTTGGTTTCTGATTTTCTCCTTGCCCATCCGTCTGAAACGAATTGTTTATTTTTTGCTCTAGCGAATTAACCAATCTTGTTCCGAGATAATTTAAATGTTCGCTTTTAGGATCTAATTCATAAATTTTTTCAATCGCCTGTTTTTCGTCTTTATAATATCCGTGAATTGCCCAAAGCGCTGCTTTTTCTTTATTGTTTTTTGCCAAAGCCAAAGCCCTAGTCCAATCTGACTCGTTTTTTGGTTTAAAACTATAAGCTGTGACCACTCTTAATTCTGGACATTTATCAAAAACTTGAGCGTATAAATAGTTTGAAGTCGCATATTTTTTCTGCTTATAATTAATTCCAGCAACATACGCCAAAGCACGATAATACAAAGTATTCTTTGCAACAGAACTTTCGGTTTTATTAAAAAAGTCAATTGCTTTTTGTTTGTCGTTACTATAAAAACGCGCTTTCATGGTCAAGAACCAATATCTGTTTTTCAAAAACGGATCAGATAAAGTATTGTATACATTTTCTATCGACTGAATCATCTTGGCATCATTGAAAGTTTTTGCCACAACAGGATCGTAACTCCAATAATCATCGCCAATTGAAACCGTTTCTATTTTTTGAGCCAAATACAGAAACTCGACAAAGTTTTTAACTTTCTCATCTTTCAAATTCAGCTTTTTGCCCCATTTTTGCGTGCTTTTATTTTCTTTTTTCGTTTTATAATAAACATGTAATCCTTCTATTTCTTCTTTATTTTTGATGGTATTTTTGTCATCAGAATAATATCTTGGCTTTTCATCACCAATCAAAAAATAATTGACTGTTGTTGTATCGGCTTTTCCTTTAAGATATTCTGCCCAATCTGATTTTATATTTTTATTAAAACGAGAATTGTGCTGAGTATCAAAACCAATTCCGTAAAAAATTCCACCCGATAAAAACAAAGGCGAATACGATTTGTCAGCAAAAGTTTCCGGAGTAAAATTTGAATTATAGGCACCAAAATAATCCCAATCTCCATCTGCGCAGGCATATATAATTCCGAATGCAGAAAGCAAAACGGCACTAGAAGCAAGAAATAATCTGCTTAAAAATATTTTTTTCATAATTATTTAAATTGAATTCGTCTAAATCGTAAAATATAATTTCGTTTGGCTTTTCGACAAGATGATCTTGCAAATCTTCTGCCATTTCTTTTAAATCTTCTGGTTTTATTTCTTCTATTTTCAAGAGATCATTTTCTTCATAAAAAATACCATTTTTATAATTGGAATGTTTTACCCTGAAAAAAATCGGACTTGTTTTTTCAAAATTGGAATCTTTCTCTAGTGCTGCACTATTCATTTTAGAACGAAGTCCAATCACTTTATTATTTCTAATATGAACTCCCCAAGAATAAATTGGAAAAGCAAAATCTAAATGAAGCGGATATCTTTTTACACTTTTAAGATATCTTTCTGCCACTTTCTGATCGTAAATAGAATTAAGCGAATCGGGAGCAATCGATCCCATATTGTAATACATCAGAACTCCAGAATCAACATTTGGGATTTTTGTTTTTTTGAAGTATTTCACCTGATGTAATCGAATTGTTGCTGAAAGTTTCTTTTTCGAGAGTTTTTTAAAAGTCTCTATAAACTTCAAATAATTATCCTTGCTTTTTAATGTCCAATCGCAGTCAATTTGAATTTCCTGACAAGAAATTTCATTTTTAGAATTGATCTGCTCTATAAAATCAAAAGTTTTTTGAGCCAGATTATTTACATCGAGATTGGGTTGCAGCATGACTTTGTTCTGAATAAAAACAACTGGAACAATTGTATATTCTTTTGGGCTTTCTTCAAAACGAATAGGACTAATAGGAATTGGAAAATTGGTTTCTGGATGAAGTCCAACATCAAAATACCTTACATAGAGTTTTTGAACATTGTTTTCTTTCAATATTTCTTTTTCTGTTTCAGAAAATTTGAATATTGTTTTCCAGTAATAAAATGAGATGACGGGTTTTTCGTTTTTAGCGCATGCCAACATTAAAAAGAGAAACAAAACTGGGAGAAATCGCTTGAACAAAACTTTAGGAAAATTACATTTTAATTCAAAAGTAAGAAATTATGACATTTTAAACACTAATTTTTTTGAAGATTTCCAAAAGTTCCAAATCCTAATAAATGGATAAAAAATTTCAATTAAAGCAAATATAATCGTTATTTTGTGCAATCAAATTGAAAAACTGTTATGTTGAAAGACACTCTAAAATACATTGCATTTATAATTCTAATATCAATGATAAGCTGCGCTAAAAGGGGCAGTATTACCGGCGGTTTAAAAGATACTTTACCTCCTGTTTTAACATCTAGTTTTCCAAAAAATTTTACAACAGATTTTAAAGGAAACACGATCACTTTAAATTTTGACGAATATGTCAAACTTAAAAACACAAATAAGCAGTTGATTATTTCTCCGCCTTTAAAAAATGAGCCGTTAATCACGCCTTCAAATGTCAGCAAATTTATAAAAATCGAACTTCGAGATACTTTACAGCCAAATACTACTTATAGTTTAAATTTTGGCCAAGCAATTCAGGATAACAACGAAGGAAATGCTTTAAATCAGTTTAAGTATATTTTCTCTACAGGATCGCACATTGATTCGCTTAAATTGAACGGAAGAATTAAAGATTCTTACGGAAAATATGTCGACAATTTTGTTTCTGTAATGCTGTATGAAGTAAATGATAAATTTAAAGATTCTACCATTTACAAAGAATTTCCACGCTACATTACCAATACTTTGGACAGTATGCGAACATTTCAGTTTGAAAATTTAAAAGAAGGAAAATATCTTTTAGTCGCTTTAAAAGACAAAGGATCAAACAATAAATTTAATCCGAAAGACGATAAAATCGGTTTTTTAAAAAACTATATCACAGTTCCTTCGGACACCGTTTATGAGTTAGAATTATTTAAAGAAACGCTTCCGCTAAAAGCTTTCAAACCTATTCAAGCTTCTGGAAACCGTTTGTATCTTCCGTATGAAGGAAAACAGAATTTCAAGAATTCTAAACCAAAAATTACACTAAAAAATGGCAATGAAGTTCTAGAAACTATCATAACTCAATTTCCTAAAAAAGATTCGCTTCAAGTTTGGTACAAACCAGTAAAAGCGGATTCGTTATCAATGGAAGTCGAAAAAGGAGATTACAAAAAACGATTTTCTTTTAAAATTAAAGCTTTAAAAAAAGACACTCTAAATATTAAAGCCGTACAAAATGGCCAGATTAATTTCAGAGAGCGCTTTACACTTGAAACTGAAACGCCATTGGTAAAATTTGACAATTCTAAAATTAGATTGGTAAATAAAGATTCTGTTGCTGTTCCTTATACTACGGAATATAACGAGTTTGACCAAAAATTATATATTGATTTTAAAAAAGAACCTTTAGACAAATACAGTTTCACTTTCTTACCAGGTGCCTTAACCGATTTTTATGAGAAGACAAACGATACTTTATCGTACAAACTCAACACTAAAGAATATGCCGATTACGGAAATATTATATTGACTTTAAAAAATGTAAAACGTTTCCCTATAATTGTTGAACTGACCAACAAAAAAGGAGATGTTGTTCTAGCCGAAGGATATTCTGAAGGTGCAACAACTTTAGAGTTTAACTTGTTACAGCCCGATGTTTTTACCGTACGTATTATTTATGATGACAATAAAAATAAAATATACGATACTGGAAATTTCTTAGAAAAGAAATATGCCGAAGAAGTGTTCTACAATCAAGAAGAATTTGATGTCCGCGCCAATTGGGATCGGAACGAAACTATTGACCTGAGTATTCCGTTTAATCCAGAAGTCGAGAAAAAACAAGATGACAAGAAGAAAAAAGAGGCAGAAAAGAAACGGAAGGCATTCTAAAGCTTGATTTCGAACTGATCTTTATCACTTAGAAAATCTAATTTTTTACGCGTTTCATACATGGTGTTTTTGTCTAATTCTACGACAAAGACACCATTTTTTTCTTGTGGCTCTAAAATATAATTGCCTAAGAAATCTATTGCCTGAGAATGGCCCACATGTTCATAACCGTGAACATCGTTCCCTATTCTGTTTACTCCAATTACATAAGAAAGATTTTCTATGGCTCTAGCTTTCAATAAAGCATCCCAAGCATTGGTACGCACTTTGGGCCAATTGGCAACATACAAAATAAGATCGTAATTTTCTGTATTACGCACAAAAACCGGGAATCTCAAATCGTAACAAATCTGCAGGCATATTTTCCAATCCTGATAGTCTACAATAACTTTTTGATTTCCGCGCGTATACACTTTGTCTTCGCCGGCCAAAGAAAAGGAATGACGTTTATCATAATATTGAATTTCACCTGACGGAAAAACAAAAATCATACGATTATAATATTTCCCATTTTCTGCAATGACAACACTTCCTGTGATTGCTGTATTTTTTTGTTTTGCTTTAAACTTCATCCATTCAACCGTTTCCCCTTGCATGGTTTCGGCAACTTCACGAGCATTCATTGTAAATCCGGTCGAAAACATTTCTGGGAGTACAATCAAATCTACTTCCGAATCAATTTCATTAATTTTTGAATCGAAATTTTCTCGGTTTTTACTGGCGTCTTGCCAAAAAAGATCGGTTTGGATTAAAGCAATTTTCATCTTGTTTTGTATAAAAGCAAAAAAAGTTTTAAATTAAATCACGGTCAAGTCAGGAAAATTCCCCTTGTATGATTTTAGTTTTGCATGAGTTGGCTCTTCTTCAGTAATTACATAATTTATCTCAGACAAACTGGCAATTTTCATTTTAAGAACTGTATTTAATTTTTCCGTAATGGTTAAAACCGCAGTTTTTTTAGAAGCTTGAATCATAGCCTTTTTTACCTGAACCGTTTCCCAGTCAGAATCAGAATAACCGCCGTCTACGTCTAAAGCATTTGTTCCTAAAACCAACAAATCGGCTTTTATATTGGCTAATTGATGAAAAGCTTCTCCACTAACACACATTTGACTGTAAGAAGAAATACTTCCGCCAATCATGATTGTTTTGATATTCGGTTTATCTAAAAGCTGAACTGCTGTTAAAGCTGTAATAGTAAAAACAGTCAAATTAAGATCGTTTGGTATTAATCGGATAAACTCACGAATAGTTGTTCCTCCATCCACAATTAAAACCATTCCGTCATGAAGAAGTCCAACGGCTTTCTGCGCGATAACTTGTTTCGCTTCGACAGCATAAGTCTGGTTAGACGAAGAATAGTGATATCCTTTGGTCATGGCCCCACCTTTCACTTTAATTAAAAGCGAATCAGCATCAAGTTCATTAATATCGCGGCGAACAGTATCTTCAGAAACTCCTAGTTTTGCCGAAAGAGTTTCAAAACTTACACGCGTATGTAAGTTAATCTCTTTTAGAATATGATTTTTACGCTCTTCTTTACTGTAATTTAAAACTTCATTTTCAGTGCTCATGCCTATTATTTTTTTCTTCTTACAAAAATAAACATTTCATTAAACAATTCATCTAAACAAAAAATCAAATTAGCACATTACATCAATTTAAAACCCAACAGAAACACTTTTACTCCAAAAAACAAAAACCACACATTTTAAGCCCTTTTATACGATAATTTGACTCTTTATAGAAATAAATCTAATTGCTGATAAAAGATAAAAACAAAAAACGCTTCCGTCGTAACGGAAGCGTTTTTCTAAAATATACTAAATTGTGTATTATCCTTTTAAGCTTGCTGCTAAATACTCACGGTTCATACGTGCGATATTTTCAAGCGAAATACCTTTTGGACATTCGATTTCACAAGCTCCTGTATTGGTACAGTTACCGAAACCTTCTAAATCCATTTGGTGAACCATGTGTAAAACACGATCTGTTGCCTCAACTTTACCTTGTGGCAATAGTGCATATTGAGAAACTTTTGCAGCAACGAATAACATTGCTGAAGAGTTTTTACAAGTTGCAACACAAGCTCCACAACCAATACAAGCAGCAGCATCAAATGATTTGTCTGCATCGTCTTTTGGAACTGGAATAGTATTCGCGTCGATTGTATTTCCTGAAGTATTTACAGAGATAAATCCTCCAGCGTGTTGAATTCTGTCAAAAGAACTTCTATCAACAACTAAGTCTTTAATTACTGGGAAAGCTTTTGCTCTAAATGGCTCGATAAAAATTGTATCGCCATCTTTAAACATACGCATGTGTAACTGACAAGTTGTAACACCTCTGTCTGGTCCGTGCGCTTCACCGTTGATGAATAAAGAACACATTCCGCAGATTCCTTCACGACAATCGTGGTCAAATGCTACTGGCTCTTCTCCTTTATTGATTAAACCTTCGTTAAGAACGTCTAACATTTCAAGGAAAGACATATCTGGTTCGATTCCATCGATAGGATATTCTACAATCCCTCCTTTATCTTGAGCGTTTTTTTGACGCCATATTTTTAATGTAAGTTTCATATTTATGTTATGTGTTATAAGTTAAGAGTTAAACGTCATAGGGTTACTACTCCATTTTAGTCCTAGCTAAATAATTTATATATCCATTTAATATTGCTCTGGTTCTTTCGAACCTTTCTCTAAATTTTTGCAACAAATCTTCTTCAATATAATTTTCATCTAAAGCAGTGATTACTTGATTTAAGGCTTCTGTTAAAGAACCTCTTGCAATTCTGCAAAATTGAATATTTTCTTGATAATGATATCTTCCAAAACCTTCGGCAATATTATCACTAACAGATCTAGAAGATCGTTTAAGCTGACTTGTTAAGGCATATTTTTCGTCAATTGGAAATTTCGAAAGAATATTTTGAGAAACAAAGATTCTTAATTCACGTGCTGCTTTCCAACACTCTAAATCTTCGAATGACTTTAAACTCATAACCCTTAACTCTTAACTTTTTTTTATTTATAACTTCTTTGAACTAATTTAATGTTTTCGTAATTAAGAGGTTCTTTGTGTAATACTGCATCACTTGGTTTCCCTTTGTATTCCCAAGCTGCAACGTATGCAAAGTTTTCGTCGTCACGAAGTGCTTCTCCTTCTTCTGTTTGGTATTCCTCACGGAAGTGACCTCCACAAGATTCGTTACGGTGTAAAGCATCTTTTGCGAACAATTCTCCTAATTCTAAGAAATCGGCAACACGAGTTGCTTTTTCTAATTCCTGATTAAATTCGTTAGCGTTTCCAGGAACTTTTACATCTTTATAAAACTCTTCACGTAAAGCAGCAATTTCTTCGATAGCTTCAGTTAAACCTTTAGCGTTACGAGCCATACCTACTTTATTCCACATAATTTTTCCAAGTTTTTTATGGAAATAATCTACAGAATGTTTACCGTTGTTGTTGATGAAGTTATTGATTTGATCTACAACTGCTTTTTCAGCTTCAACGAATTCTGGCAAGTCTGTAGAAATTGGTCCCATTTTAATATCTGGAGCTAAATAATCTCCGATAGTATATGGCAATACGAAATATCCATCAGCTAAACCTTGCATTAAAGCAGAAGCTCCAAGTCTGTTTGCTCCGTGATCAGAGAAGTTAGACTCTCCAATTGAGAAACATCCAGGAATTGTTGTCATTAAGTTATAATCAACCCAAGTCCCACCCATTGTGTAGTGAACCGCTGGATAAATCATCATTGGTGTAGTATAAGGATCTTCGTCAACGATTTTGTAATACATTTGGAATAAGTTTCCGTATTTACTTTTCACGATTGCAGCTCCCAATTTAGTTACCAACGCAGCATCTTTATCATCTAAACCTTTTACATAAGCATCTTCAGTTCCGTAACGTTTGATAGCTGCTGCGAAATCTAAGTAAACTGCTTCTCCAGTTTTGTTAACACCAAAACCAGCATCACATCTTTCTTTAGCTGCACGAGATGCAACGTCACGAGGCACTAAGTTACCAAAAGCAGGATATCTTCTTTCTAAGAAATAATCTCTTTCGTCTTCAGATAAATCAGTTGCTTTTTTCTTTCCTTCACGGATAGCCTGAGCATCTTCTAATTTTTTAGGAACCCAAATACGACCGTCATTACGTAAAGACTCAGACATCAAAGTCAATTTAGACTGGTGATCTCCTGAAACTGGGATACATGTTGGGTGAATTTGCGTGTAACAAGGATTTGCGAAAAATGCTCCTTTTTTATGAATTTTCCAAGCTGCTGTTGCGTTACTTCCCATAGCATTTGTTGAAAGGAAAAACACGTTTCCGTATCCTCCAGAACCAACTACTACCGCGTGAGCAGAATGTCTTTCTATTTCTCCAGTGATTAAGTTACGAGCGATAATACCTCTCGCTTTTCCGTTCACGATTACAATGTCAAGCATTTCGTGACGGTTGTACATTTTAATTTTTCCACGACCAATTTGACGGTTCATTGCAGAATAAGCTCCTAACAATAATTGCTGTCCAGTTTGTCCTTGTGCGTAGAATGTACGAGAAACCAAAGTTCCTCCAAAAGAACGGTTATCTAAAAGTCCACCGTATTCACGAGCCAATGGCACCCCTTGAGCCACACATTGGTCAATAATATTACCTGAAACCTCAGCCAAACGATAAACATTTGCCTCACGAGCACGGTAATCCCCACCTTTTACAGTATCGTAAAATAATCTGTAAATAGAGTCACCGTCACCTTTATAGTTTTTTGCCGCGTTGATACCTCCTTGTGCAGCGATAGAGTGTGCACGACGTGGAGAATCTTGGAAGCAGAATGCTTTTACGTTATATCCTAACTCAGCCAAAGTAGCCGCAGCCGAACCTCCAGCCAAACCTGTACCAACAACGATAATATCAAGATTACGTTTGTTAGCAGGGTTTACTAAATTAATATGATCTTTATAATTTGTCCATTTGTCCGCTATAGGACCATTTGGAATTTTTGAATCTAATGCCATTATAATTGATATTAATTATTGAAATGATGAAATAAAGCGATAATTACAAAAAGCGCTGGAACTAAAACTGCAAACCAGTAACCTACTTTTGATAAAAATCTAGAGTATTTGTTGTGCATCCCTACAGATTGAAGAGAAGATGCAAACCCATGCCATAAGTGGAATCCTAAAAGGATGAAAGACACACAGTATAAAGCTGTACGAATTGGGTCGTGAAATTTGTGAACTAACTCACCATAATACCTTGTAGCATCTGGTGCTGTACCTGCAATATATTTGTAGGTAACTTCAGGAAACCAGAAATCATAAAAGTGCAATCCCAAGAAAGCTAAAATAACCAATCCAGAAATAATCATATTTCTAGAACTCCAAGAAGCGTTTGCAGCTCCGTTGTATTTAGCGTATGCGATTGGTCGTGCTGCGCTGTTTTGAGCCGTAAGTACAAATCCCATTACGAAATGGAAAATTACTCCGAATGCCAAAATTGGCTGCATTACGTACTGAATCAGCGGATTGTATCCCATAAAGTGAGAAGCTTCGTTGAAAACGTCTTCACTAATAATAGAAATAAAATTTAAGGAAACATGCAGCGCTAAAAACGTGATTAAGAATATTCCCGAAAGAGCCATAGCTACTTTCTTTAAGATGGAAGCATTCAATAGTGCAGATTGTGCCATAAGTGTTAAGTAGTTTGTTTTAAAAAATTACACAAAAATAATTCAATTACAAAAGAACTACAACCATTTCGCTGTTATTTATAATGATTTTAAAATAGCTTTATTCTACGTATTTTTACGTACAAAAACAAAGCTGCTAAAAAATAATTCACTATGGAAAATTAAAATACTGCTTTTTAAGTGATAGCAAGGAAATTCGATTCTAAGTAGATTACCAAAAATTTATCATATTGTTATTTTATTCAAACATTTGATTTATTTTCTTCAAAAGTGCTGTCGAGCAGAAATTTTGTCTAAGTAAAAAATTGTCATTCCGTAACATAGTTTTACCTTTAGCCGCTCAAAAAAATAAGAATGAAAACAGGAATTGATGCTATTTCGTTTGATGTAGCAAACATACATTTACCCATAAAAACTTTGGCTGTTGCCAGAAATATTGAACCCGAAAAACTAGAAAAAGGTCTTGGTTTATTGAAAATGACTTTTCCAGATGTACATCAGGATGCAGTTGTTTTTGGAGCAAATGCTTTAACCAAACTTATCATTGATAATAAAATTGACTTAAAAGAAATCAGCCGAATCTATGTTGGTACCGAAAGTGGTGTTGACAGTTCTAAACCAATTGCTTCGTACTTAATCAGTTTAATGGAGCAGAAATTTGGCGAAGATGCTTTAGCAGAATGCGATGTTGTAGATTTTACCTTTGCTTGTATTGGTGGAGTCGATGCGATGCAAAACTGTCTTGATTTTGTAAAATTAAATCCAACTAAAAAAGCAATTGTAGTTGCAACCGATTTTGCAAAATACGACTTAAATTCGGGCGGAGAATATACGCAAGGTGCTGGAGCTGTTGCTATGTTAATTACCGCAAATCCGAAAATCATTGCTTTTGATGACAATTGGGCAACAAGTACAAAAGGTGTTTTCGATTTCTTTAAACCGTACAGAACAATTTCTAAAGAAGAAATCACAAAAAATACCAACAACGATTCTTGGTTTGACAATCTAGAAGCTGAAATCGAAATCCATAAAGATCAGCCGGTCTTTGACGGTCAATATTCAAACCAATGTTATATGGATCGTACGCGTAATGCTTACTTTTCATTCAAAAAATTAAAAAACACTACCGAAACTTTATATAACACTTGGCACAGTATCGTGATGCACTTGCCATATTCTTTCCAAGGTCGCAGAATGTTATCTGAAATCTACGCTTTAGACAGTGCCGAGAAAATTATTGCCGATGATATTGCTCCAGCCGATTATCAGACAAAAATTAAAGAAGTTGCAAAATCTGAAGATTACAGAAATTTTGTAACCGAGAAATTACAGCCTGCAGAATTGGCTTCTTCTTTAATAGGAAACCTTTATACAGGCTCTATTTTCATGGGATTGCTATCTACCTTGGCGCATTTTTATGATACAAACAAAGAAGTTGCCGGAACTAAATTCGGTTTCTTAGCGTACGGAAGCGGATCGAAATCGAAAGTTTTTGAAGGAACGATTCAGCCAGAATGGAAATCGGCTTTAGAAAATGTAAAACTTTTTGAAAATTTAGCCGAAAGCGTAGAAATTGATTTCAATACTTACGAAAGTCTTCATAAAAAAGAACAAAAACAAAGCATAAAAACTCCAAAAAACGAATGGGTTCTTGACCGAATCGAGAAAGAAATTCCTGTTTTGATTGGGGCGAGGTATTATAAATGGGTGGATTAATCAAATTTTTGAAATCCCAAATTCCAAATACAAACCGAAGTTTAAATAGCTTCGGTTTTTTTTTAATCGTTTTCTTTTACGTCGTAATGTTCTTTTATTTCAAGCAAGATTCTATATGTAGCCCACATATTTCTTTCCTTCTTTCTTCTTGCCCAAAAACCATAAATCCATACTGTAGTTAATTGAGTACTATATAAGCTTTCTCCATTTCTATCAGCATTTTTCTTAATTAGCTGTAAAACTGCTGGTGAAACATAAGGCTGAATCTTTCTATAGTAAACCATAGGATGTTTCCCAGAAGAAATCATACTATCGTAAATATTCTCTAGAGCATTCATGTCTGGATCTAATTGATCAATATCATAGCAACTTTTAATAAGAGCATCTACTAATAGATTTAAATTGGAGTCGTAATAAACTTTATTGGATATAAAAGCATAAATTAAAGGACGGTAATTTTGAAATGTGTCTTCAAGATCTTTTGAATTATGCCTAACCATTTTAATTATATCAAGAATTCCATAAGAATTATTTGAATGAAGTCCCATCTGAATTGATCTTCTAATTTCCATAAAAGACTGATCTTTTTTCAGCTTCAAAAAATCCGATAAGAAACCCCTAAGAAAACCTTGTGTTTCATGCCAATTGTAATTCTCAAGTATCCCTTTAAAATAAACTTCCTTCTCTATTTCGGGATAACTAAAATCTTTAATTCCATAATAATCATCTTCATAATCTCTGACTTTATCAAGTTCTTGACGAATAGTCAAACTATCTATTGCAAAACTATCTATAACAGCATAGGCAGTATCAGTCCTCATTACAGTCGACTCATCTACTTCAGGAATTGTTTCTAAATTGTCTACTATTTCATTTTTAGAATACTGAAGTGTCAATAGATTATCGAATCCGATAAATAATAAACCTCCAAAAACAAGCACCGAAAGAAAAATCATTAAAACGGAAAGGATTGGGCTCACCTCGTTTACAGAATTTTTTATTTTAAGAAAAATAGCAACAAAGAGACTTGCAATAAATACAATTCCTAAAAAAACAGAAAAACGTATTCCGAAATCCCCATAACTTTTTATACCGATTTTTAAACTGAAAACTATGCTAGCGAGAAAACAAAGAAGTACAATTGAACTGAAAACTACATTTACCAAAAAAGAATTACGCCAGAATTTATCTTCGTCGTTTTGAGTGTTTTCATCAGAATCGGAATTAATAACCGCCACTATTACGCGTTGAATTGCTATTGAAAATCCCAACACGAAAAAAAGAGAAAAACCAATGAGTAGTAAAGCAATTTTTGAAATTACCGCAAAATCAATTTGATCCTGAATAGTATAGAATAAAAAAGCAACTGCAATTAATACGAAAAACTGAACTATTAAAATTATTTTGTAAGATTTTATCATTTTCTCTTAGACATTTATTTGTAATGCGCTTTAATTTCCTTTAATATTTGTGCAGCTTCTTTTACGCTTCCGTCTTTATTTCTTCTTGCCCAAAAACTATAAAACCAAACAATATCAGAACTGTTAGAGCAATAAATTTTATTTCGCTTAAGTTCTCTAAGTGCATAAGACGAACAATATTTCTTTAATCCAGGCAAGTATCCTCCAATGTTTGTTTCACTAGAATCTGCTGGATCAATTTCCATAACTCTATAAATTTCATTCAGTTTTTCAGTATCTGTACCTACATCATCATAAGCCATTAATAATCCATCTACAATTTCATCAAAATGTTTGCTATGGTAAGTTTCCTCAGAAAGGACATCATAAAAAATTGATTTATAATTTTCAAATACTGAATAAAGTTCTTTAGGACGATCTTTTAAATTTTCGATATAATTAAGCAGATAAAAGTAAGTGTCTGGCAGATCTGTATCTGGATCCATTTCATTAGACACGAAACTCCTTACGCTTGAAAATTCATCGCCCCAACCTGTTTTGCCTCCAAATAAGTTTTCTGCTATTGCGTTCCATGAATCTTCAAGTCTAGTTTTATCTATTTCTATAGGCTCCTCAAGTTCTTTGCTTTCTTCATGATTTTCTTCGCCTTCTTCTCTTTCTTCATAATTATCATATCCATCATAATCTCCAACTTCCTCTTCACCTTTTCTTGGTGCTTTTCTTTCGTTCTTAGCTATTTTATAACTTTCAGATGCTTCATGAAATTTCCCCATAAAAAGAACGTCGCCAAAAACCGAAGCGCCAATAATAAAAAAGCTAAAAATTAAACAAATTACAGCAAGTGCTTTATTTGTTTTCCAATTGATTCCGGCCATTAAAAAAAACGAAGCAGTTACCAAACTTATCACAACAACAAGCAAAGCTCTTAAAACTATAGAACCGTAAAAGAACACAGGCTGATCTATAATAATTGAATCTTCACGAGAAATTATGGCAGAAAAAACAGTAATTGCAGCAACAAAAAAAACATTACTATAAAATGCAAACTTCCAAAAATTCTGCTTTCGCTTTATTTTCAAAATCTCTGCTTCATCATCCTGCAGAATATCTTCTTGTTTTGAAAACAAACTAAAAAGCGCAAGAACCAAACCAATACCAAAAATTAGCAACGGAACCGCATATCCATAATTAAATTCATACGGATGTAGCTGTCTAATTCTGAGTATTTTTTGCTCTCTGAAATTGGAAACAACCAAAAAACCAAGTAAAAGAAGGGGAATAAATTGTAGTATTACGGCGTTTTTAAAAAATCTGGTTTTACGATCCATATTAAACTTTCATGTAAGAATTTGCCCAAAATTATTAAAAAAATTTTAACTCGAAAAATATTGCTAAAAATGATTTTTGATTTTCAGCATTTTATTCAAAACCTTTGTCAAAGTTTAAAACTTTGACAAAGGCCTCTGACAAGAAAAGCATTCTCTAATTATCTCATTGACTAATTTTCTAATTAGAAAAAATCAATCCTTCTTATGCTGTTCAGTATAATTTCGATTTCCTTTAATTCGGGTATCTTCAGTATGCATTCCGTTTGCCATGCCTAGCATAAAGGCTGTAATTACTATTATAAGTTTTCTTTTTATCCAATGAAGAAGTCGCTCAGATTGCTCCAAGCGAGAATTTTTATTTTGTTTATACATTTTGAAAATGATAAATGATTAGACATTATTATTTCATCTGTGCTTAGAAATAAATTTCCTTAAGCGTTGTATAAACTTTTACCGAAGTGTTTTGCAGTGATTATTTCATTTATAAAAACAGATTGATTTATAAATGACATTAGATTTTGATGAAGCAGATTTTGCAATTTCAGCAATTTCTTTATTTGAAAAGTAAAGACATTTTCAGTTTTAAGAAAATTCAAAACAATTGAAAATCTTATTCCATTCCAAGAAACAGCTTGTCCGAATTTATATAAACGAGAATTCTTAAGATTTAATTCTCTTCTTAAAACTACACATGAAGACTGATAATATTCTGCCGATTTAGATTGAGAATATAAAGCACCATCGCCCACAATCACGACAAAAGTCAGAAAGAGTGCAATTAAGTATTTTATATGTTTTTTCAATCTTTTAAGTTTTAGATTATAGAACGAAAATACGATTTTTATTCGTTCAACACTTTTTTGGTTTCATTTTTATAGAGCAACAATCCCAATCCCAAAACAAAAATCAA
Organism: Flavobacterium sp. UW10123; assembly: GCF_040538975.1. Classification (NCBI taxonomy): domain Bacteria; kingdom Pseudomonadati; phylum Bacteroidota; class Flavobacteriia; order Flavobacteriales; family Flavobacteriaceae; genus Flavobacterium; species Flavobacterium sp. UW10123. The sequence goes on along the minus strand of NZ_JBEWQE010000009.1, from coordinate 75,343 downwards.
ACAACTCAACAACATATAAACTCCGTTTTTTAAAACAAAAAACGAAAATCCAACAGCGACCGAACCAAAAACTACCATTAAAGATTTTACGGTTTCTGTTTTTATAAAAGTAAATGCGTGCAAAGCCAAACCAAAAAAAAGCAAAGACGGACCAACAGCCACGAATGGATAAAAAATTAATGGAGAATTACTAATTTGGCGATTTAATGCCTCTTTTGCGATTTCGTTGTTTCCGTAACTTGACATGATAAAATCGATTGCACAAAGTCCGATGTGAGCAATAACACCTAAAGTTGTCAGCGCAGAAGCAACAGTACTTATTTTGCTTTTAGTAAATGCATCATTAAATGACAATAAAAAGCAAGCTCCAATTAAATTGAACCAATGCGCAAAATCTATCGAGGTATTGAAACTCGGAAAAATGTTAGAAAATAATAAATAACTGGCTAAGAAAAATAGCAATCCGATCGTGCAAAAATGTTTTGTTTTCATAATTTGTTTTAAAATTGATGAAGCAAAACTAGAACGAAAATTTACCTAAAAACCCTATTTTATTGACTTAGGTACGAAATGCATTGTTTTAGGTACAAAATTACAATGCCAATAAAACATCTTTATAATTTCTAGAAACTGGAAGTTCTATTTGAGTTAAAATAATTGTGTTTGCATTTCGCCAAGATTTAAAATGCGACGGATTTATTAAATGTGAACGATGAATTTGCACTAAAAAATGGAAATCTTCCTGAACTTTTTTGAGAGAAGATCGAATAAGTTTCGAATGGAGTTTATCATTTTCGAGATAAAAAATCTCAACATAATTTTGTGCATTCGAAATACAAACCAAATCGGATTTGTTGATTCTTAGGATATCTAATCTGTTTTCTCCTTTAAATAGTAAAAAATCGTCTTTTGCAGGAATTAGTTTAATTAAATATCTTCGTGCGAGAATAATCACAGGAGTTATGATTAGAGCCACTTTTATAAATATTATCGAAAAGAATTCTAAAAAAGTATATCCGCCATTTAAAATTGGACTTTTATAAAAAGTAAAAACACCAATTAAATAGAGTAAATGAAACAGAAAAATGGCTGTTATTTCTAAACCGATATTCCACTTCCTTATTCTTTTGTAAAAGCTTTTTTGAATAAAAGCTAAAAGACCATAACACAAAAATGCCATTACACTAAAACCAAAACTGATTAAAAACCACGCTCTGAAATTTATAGTTCCGTCATCAAAAGGTTTTATAATGAATGCAAAAATGAAAAGCCACAAACCAATTAGCAAACCGATTACAAGATTATGTTTTATGGAGGCATTTAACTGTTTCACTTTTGGTTAGATTTTAAAGTTTCATTTCCATAATAGGCATAAAACGGTTTTTTATAGAAGTTTCGAATTCTCCAATTTTTACAAATCCCATTTTGGCATAAAAATTCTCGGCGTTTGGTTCTGAATCCAATGTTATTTTTTCTATTCCAGTTTTTTTAATTCGGTTTAAGAAATCGAGAAGCAAATATTTCCCAAATCCTCTGCCAATATGTTCCGGTAAGATAAACAAATTATCGAGTTCGATTATTTTTTCGTCTTTTAAAACATAAGAATAGTAACCAATAATTAAATCACTATCGACCAGCTTAAAAACGCTATTATTTCTAATATAATCTTGAGAAATGGTTAATTTTTTATCCCATTTCTGAATTTGCTCTGCCGAATATCCCCAATAAGCTTTTGCCTTTTTGGTTATTGAAGTTAGGATTTCGTTATCAGTTATTTTTGCTTTTTCTATTTTCATTGGTTTTTAAAATTAGAACCGACTGATCTTTGTCATTCTGAGGAACGCTACCTATAAATCGTAAACTTATTATGACTCAAAGTAAAACCCAAATTCTCATAAATTGCAACATTTTCTACTCGCTTTTTATTTGTGGTTACTTCGATGCTTTTTAAACCATTTTGTTCAGCAAAATCTAAAATCTCATTTATCAATACTCTTCCAACGCCTTGACCGCGATATTTTTGATTAATAAAAAATTCCTGAATCTCACCAACCAACCCACAATGATGCAGCAGATTCTGAGTATGAAAACTAATAAATCCTACGCCTTCATTTTCGTTTTCGGCAATTAGATACAGATTTTTTGGGTTTGAAATGTTTTCATTGAATATAATTTGGAAAACTTCAAAATTCAAAACTTCATTTTCGAGTTCGCATATTGATTTATAGACGAAGTCTAGATCTTGATTTTCAATTTTTCTAATTTTAATCTTTGGCTTCATATTAATTTACAAATTCCCATAAACCACAATATAATCTGCATAAGACAACTTATCATTTAGCCAATTAATAAGTTTTTTTAAAAACAATTTGACTTTTTCATCATTAGTCTCAATCTGATTTATTTTTTTGACGATTTCTTTACATGTTTTGTTGTCAAAAAAATTATCCCCTAAAACATCAAATTCATCTTCAATTAGATTATTCCAAGGATTTTGTATTGGATAAACTGACTTAAAAGCTTCTATAACGATATTAAAATCTTCTGTTTGAATAAAAACATCATTCCTTTTCAATGTTTTGTAAAATTCTCCTTTAGCATTTTCTGGCCATAAAATAAAACCGATTTTTGAAACAGGATTATTCCCTGTTGCCATAATAACTGGCTTTTGATTGATTCCTTCAATCGTTTTTATTACATCGCAATTACAAATATGATATTCTTTTCTTGCAGTTTCTTCTTCACATTCAGTTTTCTCACAAATCTCCTTAATGTTTTCATTATGAAAATCTAGTTCAGAAAGTACAACATCACCATTATTCTTCTTTAAAAGCCGAATTGCTTCGTTTAAAGGAATTGAGATTTTAGTTCTTAATATTTTTACACTTTCATTCATACTTCGTTACAGATATTCATTCAGCCCAAGTCGTTCAAATTTCTGTTTATATTTTTGAACATATCCATTCCATTTCTTTTGATTTTTATAAACCGAAAAAGCATAATCAACAGTTTCTTTGCTAAAATGATTCCCAAAAATATTATCCAAATATTCAATTTCTGAAACTATTACTTGTTTTAAAACCTGCACTTTATCAATTCCAGTTGCTTTGCAAGCTTTATCCAGCCATAATCCTTTTCCAATTTTTACGTATTCTACAAGAAGATTTTCTGTTATAAATGGAGAAGGAACATCGTTGATATCTGGTTCATGTCTTCCGTTTTTAAAAACCAATAGTATCAATTCTTCCGAATAATATGCTGACGGAATTAATCTCAACATTGTTCCACTTTCAGCTGCTTTAAAAGAAAGTTCTTTTGTAATAAATTCATCAGGAATTACCTGAATTGCAAAACCATCTTTACTGACTAATTTTTCGCAGAGTTCAAAAGTTATTAAATCCTGATCGACAAACGGCAAAGCATGAAAGGTAATATTCAATGCCAGATTACAAAGTTCTCCGGTTTTAAATTCTTTTGGAACCAATTTTAAATCTCTGTAATTTGCCAAAACACGATTACGCCAATATTGGTAAGTTTTCGTTGGTGGATTATTTTGTTTTAAAACCAAGTCGCCTCTTGCCAAATCCCGTTCCAATTCTTCAAAAGTTTCAATTAACTGATTATCGAGTAGTTTTCGGAGTTCGTTTGAGATAATTTCGTCGTCAGTTTCATCATCATATTCGCATTCATTTCTTGGATCAATTTCATCTCTATCATTATAATAAAACAAGTCTATTTTCTTTTCTCCAAATGCTGTATTATGATCAGTTACAATAAAAACTGGAGAATTTATAGAACCCGAACAATTAAAACTTCCATGATTGTAATACGTCATCACGACTTCTTTTGCTGTAACATTTCCTTTTACTTCAACATTTGCACCGCCAAGCAAAAGACTTTGACAATTTACGCTTCCGCTAATGAAAACATACGGACCATAATCTCCTTCGGCATTAATAATTGAACCACTAACAGAAAGATTTCCATTTATAAAAATACCTTCAATTCTTATTTCTTCTATTTTTTTAGCTGGAAGATTTAGCAATTTGGCCAGCCATTTCTTTTCTTTTTCTTCATAAAGATCTAAATAAAAACTTCCTTCAAAATTGACATCTTCTTCTGCGGTAAGAAAAAAATCTTCGTCATTCCAATCTTCATATAAATCGAAATTTTCATCTTCAACTAAAAAAAGATATTTGGATTTAATTTCGGCTATTGTAATTAATTTGAAATTGAAAGTCTGCATTTTATTAATATTAATCGAAGTTGATTTTTTGAATATCAAGATTACACAATTCTAAATTCAAAACCTATTCAATAGTCAGAAAAATTGTATTTTTACTCCGCAAAAAAGAACTTTGCAACTGCAAACTTGTTTTCTGCATAAACCAAAAAGGTAAAAGAATTTTAAATATCTTTGAATCATGAGCACAGCAATAAAACCAAAACATATCGGCAGAAACATTAGCCGAATTAGAGAACTGAGAGATATGAAGCAGGAAGCGCTTGCTATTGCACTTGGCGTTAGTCAGCAATCTATTTCTAATCTCGAAGGAAGTGAAAACGTTGATGACGAAAAACTAAGCAGAGTTGCAGAAGCTTTGGGAGTACCAGCAGAAGTAATCAAGAATTTCTCTGAAGAAGCTGTTTTTAATATTATCGGAAACACCGCAGAAAATAGTTCTTCAGTTGTTAGTTTCGGATGTACTTTTAATCCGTTGGACAAACTTCTTGAAACTTTTGAAGAAAATAAAAAACTTTACCAACAGTTAATTCAAGCTGAAAAAGAGAAAGTGGCGCTTTTGGAAAAGTTACTTGATAAGAAATAGAAATTGATTTTTATAAAAGAAAAAACCGAAGTTTAGTAAACTTCGGTTTTTTTATGCTCATAGTTTTGTCATTCTGAGGAACGAAGAATCGCACTAGAAGCTCTACAAAGATTGACAAATTTTGTGTTTATCAATCTTTGTAGAGTTACTTGCGAAGATTTCTCCTTCGTCGAAATGACAAGATTGTGGTTATCTACTACTTCGAAAAGAAAAAATCGGCCAAATCTGCTAAATCTGCGTGAGATAAAATTGTCAATCTTTGTAGAGTTACGAGTGTGATCTCTCCTTCGTCGAGATGACAAAAATGAGAAAAAATCCATTTAATCCGTAAAATCTGTGGCTAAAAAATTAGAACCAAAACAAATAAGAAAACTTTAATAAATCAGCTATACGCCACTAATTCAAAAATCATTAATTTTGAAATTCGAAGTTCAAAAACGAAATAATTATGAAATATCATCAAATAAACAGCGCTCTTTTTGTAAAAAACCGCAAAAAATTCATGGCAGAAATGAAACCAAATTCAGTTGCCGTGTTCAATTCAAATGACATTTACCCAGTTAGTGCTGATAGTACTTTACCTTTTGCTCAACACAGAGATATTTTTTATCTGAGCGGGGTTGATCAGGAAGAAAGCGTTTTACTTTTGTTTCCAGATGCTCCTTACGAGCACCAAAGAGAAATGCTTTTCTTGAGAGAAACCAATGAACATATTGCAGTTTGGGAAGGTGAAAAACTAACTAAAGAACGTGCTTTTCAGGTTTCTGGAATTAGAACAGTTTATTGGTTACAAGATTTTCATAAAGTTTTGAACGAAATGATGACGTATGCCGATACGATGTACATCAACACAAACGAACATTACCGTGCAACTGTTGAAACAGAAACTCGTGAAGCTCGTTTTGTAAAATGGTGGAAAGAGCGTTATCCTGCTCACAATGTTGCAAAAAGCAACCCGATTTTACAAAGATTGCGTTCTGTAAAAGAAAGCGAAGAAATCGATTTGATTCAGCACGCTTGTGATATTACAGAAAAAGGTTTCCGCAGATTATTAGGATTCGTAAAACCAAATGTTACAGAATATGAAATTGAAGCTGAATTGGCTCACGAATTCATCAGAAATCGTTCTAAAGGTTTTGCTTATATGCCAATTATCGCTTCTGGAAACAATGCGAATGTTTTGCATTATATCGAAAACAATCAGCAATGTAAAGATGGAGATTTGATTTTGTTAGACGTTGCTGCAGAATATGCAAATTATTCAAGTGATATGTCTAGAACAATTCCAGTTTCTGGACGTTTTACAGATCGTCAAAAAGCAGTTTATAACGCAGTTTTAAGAGTAAAAAACGAAGCTACAAAAATGTTAACTCCAGGAACGCTTTGGAAACAATATCATGTTGAAGTGGGTAAAATCATGACTTCAGAATTGCTTGGTTTAGGTTTAATTGACAAAGCCGATGTTCAGAACGAAAATCCAGAATGGCCAGCTTACAAAAAATATTTCATGCACGGAACTTCTCACCACATGGGACTTGACACGCACGATTACGGATTGCTTCACGAACCAATGAAAGCGAATATGGTTTTCACGGTTGAACCGGGAATTTATATTCCAGCAGAAAAATTCGGAATCCGTTTAGAAGACAATGTTGTCGTTCAGGAAAAAGGAGAGCCTTTTAACTTGATGAGAAACATTCCTCTTGAAGCAGACGAGATTGAAACGTTGATGAATGAATAACTTCCTGATGAAAAAGATTTTTCTTCTTGGCTTTTTATTAGTTGCTGCAAATATTTTTGCTCAGACTGAAGGTTTTGCCGTAAATAATGACGGAAGCAAAACGTATTATAAAACATTCGGAAAAGGCGAACCGCTTTTAATTATAAACGGAGGTCCAGGAATGAATAGTAATGGTTTTGAAGATATGGCGAAAGTTCTGGGTGAAAGCCAACTCGCTATTATTTACGATCAAAGAGGAACTGGAAAATCGAAACTTTCAGAATTGGATTCTAAGACGATTTCGCTGAAATTAATGGTTGATGATATCGAATCATTAAGAAAACATCTTAAAATCAAAAAATGGAATATTCTCGGGCATTCTTTTGGCGGAATGTTGGGTTCTTATTATGCAACAATTTATCCGAATAGCATCAACAAATTGGTTTTATCTTCTTCTGGAGGTGTCGATTTATCTTTATTGAAAGGTCCAAATTTAATTGAATCTAATCTTTCTCAAATCGAAAAAGATTCTATGAATTACTGGAACGATAAAATAGAGAAAGGCGACACTTCGCATAAAGCAAGACTTGGACGCGGACGCGCAATGGCTCCAGCGTATGTTTACGATCAGAAATTTATTCCGATTATTGCCGAAAGATTAACGCAGGGAAATTCGACAATCAATAGTTTGTTGTGGGCAGATATGCAGAAAATGAATTTTGACTGTAAGGCCAAATTGAAAAACTTCAAAAATCCTGTTTTAATTATTCAGGGAAAAGAAGATATTATTAGCAATGAAATTGGAGAATTAGCACATCAGACTTTTCCAAACTCAAAACTAATTTTATTAGAACACTCAAAACATTACGGATGGCTTGATGCGAGAGAAAAGTATTTCTCGGATATCAATTCATTTTTAAAATCATAAAAATCAAAAAGCCCTTAATAGTATTAAGGGCTTTTTAAATTATATAAATCGTTTACTATCCGATTTTTGAAATCTGAACATCCAATTGGAATTTGCCGTCAGCTTCATTTCCGTTGATTAGATCAAAAAGCTCTAAAGCTCTTCTTGCGTTTTTCTCTTCTTCTCTTTGCTCAGCTACGTACCACATCATAAAATCTTCTGTAGCATAATCATTTTCAGCTCTACATTTTGCAATCACTTTATTGATTGCCTGAGTAACTGCAATTTCGTTTTGCAAAGCAATTTCGAATACTTCTCTAAAAGAAGCAAATTCTTGCTGCACCTCTGGAACAGATGGCGTAATGGCAATCCCTCCCATATCTGTAATGAATTTGAAAATTTTTAGAAAATGCTCTCTTTCTTCTTCAGCTTGCTTATACAAATAAGATGCTGTATTAGCATATCCGTTTCTATCTAACCATGCTGCCATAGCTAAATATTTGTTAGAAGCATCACTTTCTAATTTTGCCTGTAAATTCAATATATTTTCTACACCTTCAGTTAATGAAGTACGTGTTCTTAGTAAATCTTTCATAACCTTAAATTTTTATACGTGTAAAATTACAAAAATTAAAGAAGGCATCTGTAACTGCTTGAAAATTTGGATTTAATCTAAGTAAGAATCTAAATAAGCTCGACGTCGACAATATTACAAAGCATAGAATGCAATGTAAGGGTAAATTTAGTTCCGTTTAATAAATCTCTCAACTGCACTATTTCGCAGATAGTAAGATTTCTAGAAAAATTTCTTTTGGTAGTTTCAATCAACTGAGCATCTGACTGGTCAGACAAGTCATAAAGCATGTTAAGAATGTCAACGCTATTAACCTTTCTTTGAAAAATCAAAAAATCCTGAATTTTATAACTTGACACTGTATCAACAAAATTGATAATTATACTATTGGTCAAATCACATTGATAACTGTATCCTTTTTCGGTTTCAAATAATACTTTGGTGGTCAAATCACTAACTAATGCCATTCTGATAAAATATAATAACGGTGCAAAAATATAGAATTTAATGGAATAAAAAACATAATTAAGACTAATTTAAAATAACAAAATCATATAATGTTCTTAAAAACAGCCTAAGTAAACTAAAAGCTGTAACATTCCACACCATTTTTAGTCTAATTTTAAAAACAAAAAAACTTAAGAAATCATGCAGGCACACGAAATAGATTATCAGATTTTTGGAGAAGAAATGCAATATGTAGAAATAGAACTCGATCCGCAGGAAATTGTAATTGCCGAAGCTGGCAGTTTCATGATGATGGAAAACAATATCCAGATGGAAACGATATTTGGAGATGGTTCTCAACAACAAGGATCTGGTTTGTTTGGCAAACTTTTAAATGCAGGTAAAAGAGTTCTTACTGGCGAAAGTTTATTTATGACAGCATTTTTAAACCAAGGAAATACTAAAAGCAAAGTATCATTTGCATCGCCTTATCCAGGAAAAATCCTTCCAATTGATTTAACTGAATTTCAGGGCAAATTTATCTGTCAAAAAAGTTCGTTTTTATGCGCTGCCAAAGGCGTGTCTGTCGGAATAGAATTCTCTCAGAAATTAGGACGCGGTTTATTTGGCGGTGAAGGTTTTATTATGCAAAAAATCGAAGGAGACGGAATGGCATTTGTGCATTCAGGCGGAACAATGGCTAAAAAAGTATTAGGTCACGGCGAAGTCCTAAAAGTAGATACGGGATGCATTATTGGTTTTACCAAAGATGTAGATTACGATATTGAATTTATTGGCGGAATCAAGAATTCTATTTTTGGTGGCGAAGGATTATTTTACGCTACTTTAAAAGGTCCTGGAACGGTTTACATTCAGTCACTTCCTTTCTCAAGATTGGCTGACAGAATTATTGCATCGGCACCAAGATCTGGCGGAAACAGTCGCGACGAAGGCAGTCTTCTTGGCGGACTAGGAAACCTTTTAGATGGCGATAATCGATTTTAATTAAAATGACTTTCAAGAACGAAAGCCATTTTAATTTTATTGCAAACACTATTTTGCTATAAATAAATTTATTTCTGTTTTAAAGATTTCTCAATTAAATCAATACGTCACGATATTTTACTTCAGCTTTCTTAACTTTGTTCTTCACAACAAAAAAAGTTCATTTTGAAAACGCTTTTATATAAAAACACTAAAATATCATACTCAGATTCTGGAACTGGAAACACAATAGTTTTACTTCACGGCTTTCTGGAAAACAAAAAAATGTGGAAAGATTATGTTGATTTTTTCTCAGAAAAATATCGTGTGGTTACAATCGATTTATTAGGTCACGGCGAATCTGAACCATTAGGTTACGTTCACGAAATGGAAGATAATGCAAATGCAGTAAACGAGGTTTTGGAGCATTTAAAAATTGAGAAAACTATTATTCTGGGACATTCAATGGGTGGTTATGTTGGTTTGGCTTTCGCCGAATTGTATCCGCAGAAAATACAGAAATTAGTTTTACTAAATTCAACTTCTAGAGAAGACAGCGCCGAAAAGAAAGTAAACAGGACACGCGCCATAAAAGCAGTAAAACAGAATTATATAAGCTTTGTTAGTTTAGCTATTGCAAATTTATTTAGCGAAAACAACAGAACACGATTAGCAGAAGAAATTGAAAAAGTAAAAGAACAAGCGCTTAAAACGCCATTGCAAGGAATTGTTGCTTCTTTGGAAGGAATGAAAATACGAAAAGACAGAGAATGGCTTTTAAAAGAAAACCGTTTTCCTGTCTTACTAATTTTAGGAAAAAAAGATCCTGTTTTAAATTACGAAGAAAGTCTTTCTCAAATTGAAGATACAACAGCAGAATTAGTTTCTTTTGAAGATGGACACATGAGCCAGATAGAGAACAAAGAAGCGTTAAAAACAGCTTTAAAGCATTTCTTTGAATAAAAAAGCTAAATAATAAAATCGAAAAAGGCCATTTCTAACCTAGGGTTGAAACAGCCTTTTTCTCATTCTTGGGGGCAAAATATCGTTATAACTTTGAAGTAATATCTTTTTTGTATTTAGATAAAGTCGCTCTTGTTAAACCAAGATTTGCTTTAGTCGAATCTACCGCTAAGTAGATAAAGTATCTTCCGTCTTCAGAAACATCAATAATATGAATCTGATCTGTCAGGGTAATTAAAATATCATTTATTTTTTGATCTAATCCTAAAGCTTTAATGGCATTTAATTTAGCTTTTACAACTTCTAAATTATAAGCCGAAGCCAATTCTGGATCAAAATCTGATTTTACTGTTAACGAACAATAAGACATTCCTGTTTCAACTTCTGTAACAGAAACAGCAATAAATCCGTTAATATTTTCTTTTAAATCGTTTTGAAAGTTTTGTAAAAAATCTGACATGTTTATTAAAATATTTGGTTTTAAATTAGTTGTTAAAAATAGAATCCATTTTTCTCAGCAATAATCCCATTTTACTTAAATCTTTAGAAAGCAACGCGATGCAATTATCATCTTGATTTTTGCTTGCTACAACAATTCCGTCGTTATTCTTGATCATTACTTGTTTAAGATCTCCGTTATTAACGTCTTCTGACATTTCAAGGCACATCTTTAAAATCATTCCGATCATTGCAGCAACGTTACCGTCGTATTCTAAATTAACAGACTCGTTTAAAATTCCATCAATATTAAAACTTAGTCCAGACTCTGCGCCAGTCTCTTCTACTAGTGTTTGTAAATCAATCATATTCTTTATTGTCATGTTTTTGGAGCGTCAAAGATATTTTAATAATAGTAATTGTGCGATAAACACTTGTTAAAAAAAGCTGCAGTATAACGCATTGAGTCACTTTTATTTATCATTTAATTAATCCTATTTTTTTGCAAAAAAAACGCAAAAAAAATTAACATAAAAAGCAAATAACATTAAAAACATAACATTTTGCTTGATAAAATTCATTTCTAAAATTAACATTTGCAGATTGTTGCATTTCGCAAAAGTTTTTCTATAGCTTTGCAAAAAATTTTATACAAATGAAAACTGTTGACGAATTACGCTTTGACTTAAATGTAAAATTGGAGAAGTTTAGAAGATTTCGCATTGAAAACGGACACATTAACACGACGACTTCTGGAGAAAAATCTAAAAAAGGTTTTTTCAAAAAAATGTTCAGCTAAAAGCGCTTATAGATTGCCGGATTTATCAAATAACCCTCTTGGACAAGTTCGGCTTCATTGTTGATTATCTGCAACTTACCATTTTTCAATAATTGTAAATCTGTGGCAATTTCTATTACTTTTCTATAATTATGATCTGTAATAATTATTCCCTTTTCTCGAGAATTTTCTTTAATTAACTGAAACACAGCTTCAATCATTCTTGGGGACAATCCACTAAATGGTTCGTCTAATAATACAAATTTTGAGTCGTTAGAAAGAATCAATTTTATTTGAAGATATCTTAATTCTCCAAAAGACAAATTTCTAATTTTTTGCTTTAAAAGGGACTTTAGAAAATCATCATCATACAAAATGTTCACTTTTTGTTTATCGACTGCTAACCGAATGGCTTGAAAAACCGACAAATTATTTGGAATAATCTGGTTTTGACATAAATAACTAATTTCATTTAACAATACAGATAAATTATTCTTAGAAATTCCATCAATAAAAACACTTTTATCCGAAACAGGTATTATTCCGACTATGATTTTAAACAAAGTAGATTTTCCAGAACCATTTCTGCCAAACAAACCAATTATTTGTCCTCTTTCTAATTTTAAATAAATATCTGAAAGCAATAATCTATTATTAAAGCTTTTTTGAATACCGCTTATTTCGAGAATATGCTTTTTCAAAATATTTCCCGAAATAAGATTAGACCTACCAAAAATAGGAGCACAAAAAAAAGGTTCAATAAAAAACTACAAAACAAAAGCCTCTTCTTTGAAATCCCGTTATTCATATAAAACAAGTATTCATTTTGACGGTAAACCTCTTTAAATCCAATACTTAATAGAAAACCTAGCGTGGCTATCACAACTAAAAATTGATTAAATCCTCCAAAAAAAGCTGTAACGGTGGAGAACGCCAAATTTACTATCAAAGTCGTCTTATAAAACTCAAATATGTTTCGAAATATTCTGATAAGGCATCTAAATTTTTTCCTCAAAAGGAATATTAACATCAAAAATCTCTCCTAGCAAATTAGCAATTTCTTCTAAGTAAGAATTTAATATCTGTGGCGTCACTATAACATCCAATTCTTTTTCTGCTTTAAAACCAAAAGGCAAAAATCCAGATTTTAAGTTCTTGAATGAAATAATACCAACTTCTATCGGAAGTCCGTCTGCTTCTTTTTCAAACATATAGGCATATGCCAGAACTTGAATTATTTTATCATTTTTAAGCTCTTGAGTCAATCCGTTCCATGTTTTCAAGACTACATTAGCCTTCTCTACCTTTCCGGTCTTATAATCAATAATTCTAATTTTTCCGTCTCGACGTTCAATACGATCGACATTTCCTTTAATTAAAACAGGAAATGGCAGTTTTGGATGAATAAACTCGCGCTCAAAAGTCTGCTCTAAAGCAACAATCTGAATCGCTTCATTATTTTTCACAGACTCTAACTCCATTTTCAGAAAATTAGAAACATTTCGTTTTGCGACTTCAAAAGCCAGAAGATTTCGTCCTTTTTTGATTTCTCCTTCTTTATAAACCAGTTTAAACTGCTTCAAAACTTCGTCATCTAATAATTTGAAACAATTGAGAAGATCTGTCTCCGAAATAAATTTCCCTATAAAAGGTTCATAAAGCGCTTTTAAGGTCTCGTGAATGATCGTCCCCAAAGTATTCAAAGCGATATTTTCTTCTACTTCTTCTACTTCACGAATTCTCAATATTTTCTGGAAATAAAACTCAATCGGATTCCTGATATAACTGGTCAATGCTGATGGCGAAAAACCATTAACAGCAATCTCTTTCAGCCTTTCCATCACCAATTCAGATTTAGGCACAGAAATAGGCTCATAAGCCGTATTTGGCAACTCAGGATTATAAATATCGAAAGTTATATTATGCTTAGACTTCTTTTCGACTTCTAATTGCGTAATAAAACGACTTCTTTCACCAGCGTCCAATCCGTCATTTTCAGTATTATAAATTAAATAAATATTTTTCGCCCTCTGAAGCAAATGATAAAAGTGATACGTATAAATCGCATCTTTTTCTTTAAATGTTGGAAGCCCTAGCTCTCTTTTGACATCATAGGGAATAAATGAATTCTGGGATTTTCCAGCAGGAAATTTCCCTTCGTTCATAGAAGTTATAATTACCGTTTCAAAATCCAAAACACGGCTTTCCAAAACCCCCATAATCTGCAAACCGCGCAATGGTTCACCTTCAAAAGACACTTCTGCCAAATCTATAATTTGCTTATAAATCGAATGAAGCGTATCAATATTGTCAATATGATGATGTTTCGAATAGTAATTAATAAGTTTATTAATCACTTTAAACACTCCATAAACAAAAGCTTTCGCTATTTTTTCTTCCTCATTATCATTACTAAAATGTTCTTTTATCGCAATTAATAAAGCCGAAATATTCTTTAAAACCGCAATAGATCCGCCCTCCCATTTTTCAAACATCAAATTAAAAAAAACTGAAGGTTCCGGATGAAGTTCCACAATTTTATGATGCGTTATAAACGTATAATTATTCTCTTTAATAATTCTTACCAGCCTTTGCGCATTTGCATAAGGCTCAACTAAAGGATGCGTTAAAATATCAAGTACATCTTTGTAGTAAAAGACATAACTTCCGCCCTTTCGAGAAAGCGCATTAGTGTGCATTTTAAATAATTTGGCAACAAAAATCTGCGACGGATTATTCTTTCCTGAATATCCCATCGTAATATTTAGCGCCCCAACTGATGCAGGAAGCGAATACAAAACCGGAACTAATAAATTTTCCTCACCAAGCACAACCGCAACTTTATCTAGTGAAGCATCTGGGTTCTGATCGATTAAATTTTCAATAATGCTTCCGGCCAATTTGGCTTGTCCAATTGTTTTCGGAGTCCCGATAACTTGAATATTTTTTGATTGCGAAAAATCATCAACAATCCATTCAAAAACATTTGATTTATAATATTTCCAACTTTCTTTAAATCGTCTTAAAAAGAGCCCCGCATCATGATACGGGTCATTTAGAAATGCTTGATCTGCATCCCAATAAATTTTTGCTTGATCTAGCGCCAATAAATGCTGTACAATTTTTTCTTCAGCAGCATTCAAAGCGTTGAATCCAGCAAAAATAAAAGTGCGATTTCCGATTGTATTTGAAAAATGATTCAGATTATTTACGGCTTCTCTATAAATCAACCCTTGATAACCAATCGATTTAAACAGTAAATGATTATATAATGATTCGTAATAAATGGGAAGTAATTTCCAGAAATCAATATAATTTTCTAAAAGTTTTGTTTTTTGATCAACTTCAAGTCCCCATCTCTTAATATCTTCAATATCTTTTAGATAAGACAATACATGTGAAGGGTCTAAAAGATATCTATCAATTTCATTAAAATCCTGCAAAAGAGTTTTAGCCCAATTTGCAAACAATTCAAATGACTGCTGGTTATTTTTTTCTGTAATAGATAGATATACCTCATAAAACTCAAAGAGAAGTTCAATCGAATCTATAGAACGAATTGACGCAACATCTTGAACAAAATCTTCTATACTTGTAATCTGCGGTGCAATTATAGTTTTTGAAGTTGCATTTTTAAGTGCTTCAATCAAGAAAACTTTTGCTCTTTTATTAGGAAGAATTATAGTTATCTCGGAAAGTTTCCCTACATAATCCTGAATTACAACAGAGGCAATTTTTTGAAGAAAAGAATCATTTATCATAGTATAAAAATAAAAAAAGCCATTCAATTAAGAATGGCTTTTCATTTTTATTTAGAAAACTAATTATAGTTTACCTTGGTATTTAGAACCAATGTGTCTAATTTCAGTTCTTCTGTTTTGTGCTTTACCTGCAGCAGTTTTGTTACTTGCAACTGGTTTAGAAGATCCAAATCCTTTAGCTTCTAAGTTGTCAGGACTAACTCCTCTTTCGATTAACGCGTTCATTACAGCGTTTGCTCTGTCTTGAGAAAGTTTATCGTTGATTTTAGCAGAACCTGTACTATCTGTGTGTCCTTCGATAGAGAATTTCGCGTTTGGATAGTTTTTAAGGATTTCTTTAATAGCATCTAATCTAGCTGGAGTTTCTTTGTCACCAGTTTTGAAAGTAGCTTTACCAGAGTTGAAGTATACCGCTCTAGCTTGAACTTTAAGATCTTCTAATGCCTCAGAAGTTACTTCTGGACATCCTCTGTTACTAGCAGGACCTGCAACTGTAGGACAGTCGTCATCTTTATCAGCAACACCATCTTTATCAGCATCTAAGAATGGGCAACCACCATTTTCTTTAGGACCAGCAACTGTAGGACATTTATCGTCTTTATCAGCGATTCCGTCACCGTCAGTATCAGGACAACCTTTTAAAGCAGCTAAACCAGCAACATCTGGACAAGCGTCATCTTTATCAGCAATTCCGTCTCCGTCTGTGTCAGGACATCCGTTTAATGCAGCTAAACCAAATACATCTGGACAAGCGTCAGAAGCATCAACGATTCCGTCACCGTCAGTATCAGGACATCCGTTGAATTGTTTTAAACCAGCAACATCTGGACAAGCATCATCTTTGTCATAGATTCCGTCTCCGTCAGTATCTTTACCTCCGAATTTGAAAACTAAACCTGCAGTGTGTTGGAAATGAGATGGAGCGTCTGGAGTTCCATTTACATCTTCTCTATTTCCACTAACTGACCATTTGTATCTTGTAGCAAGCTCAAGACCAATAGCATCTGTAAACCAGAAAGTAACACCAGCACCTGGATTAACAGTTCCATAGCTACTATCTCCAAAGAAAGTATAACCTCCACCAACTGATAACGAAGGATCAACTACTTTAGATTTAATCAACTCTTGGAAGCTATATTTGATACTAGCATCGATTCCGTAGTACATTAAGTCACCAGGATTAGTTACAACATTACCTCTACTATCATGCCCTGGAGCAGTTGGATTGAAGGTAACATATTTATCAATTTTGTTTACAGATCCTTGTAAACCAACTGAGAAACCATGCCCTACATATCTATTTACTCCAATGTAAGATAGAGATGGAAGAATATTCCAGTTGTCTTTTACAGCGAATGGCTGAGAGAAGTGCTGATCGAAAAATCCACTACCAGCACCTGAACTTGTTCTTGTATCCACAGCATTAACCCCGAAAGAGATCGCCCATGGATTGTTACTGTCTTGCGCGTGAGAACTTAAACCCATCGCCATCAATACAGCAACTAAAAGTTTGTTAAGATGTTTCATACTTAATTTTTTTAATTACAATTTAGTTAATTACAAGCAAAAGTAACACCAAATTTTTTAAATACAAAATGAAATGTTAAAAAAAACCTACAAAAATTTAACCAAAGTGGTAATTATATAACTTTTAACATTTTACCGACAACTGTAAAGGCATTTATAGCTTTATCTAAGTGCTCTTTTTCGTGCGCCGCAGATAGTTGTACGCGTATTCTAGCTTTATCTTTTGGAACAACTGGGAAGAAAAATCCAATAACATAGATTCCTTGCTTCAAAAGCTCGTTTGCCATTGTCTGAGATAGTTTTGCATCATACAACATAACTGGAACAATTGCAGAATCTCCATCAATAATGTCAAAACCTGCTTTTTTCATTCCTTCTTTAAAATAATTAGTATTCCATTCTAATTTATCACGAAGCGTTGTATCTTTTTCCAATAACTCAAACACTTTAATAGAAGCCCCAACAATTGCTGGTGCCAATGAATTTGAAAACAAATAAGGTCTTGATCTTTGGCGCAACAATTCGATTATTTCTTTTTTCGCAGTAGTATATCCACCCATAGCCCCGCCTAAAGCTTTTCCCAAGGTTCCTGTAATGATATCCACTCTTCCCATTACCCCTTTTGCTTCAAGAGTTCCTTTTCCTGTAGCTCCTATAAAACCAGCCGCATGACATTCGTCTACCATCACCATAGCGTCATATTTATCGGCTAAGTCACAAATCTTGTCTAAAGGCGCTACCAAACCATCCATAGAAAAAACTCCATCGGTTACAATCAATTTAAAGCGAGCCCCAGCTTCATTGGCTTTAATTAATTGTTGTTCCAGGTCTTCCATATTATTATTTTCATAACGATAGCGAGCCGCCTTACACAAACGAACTCCGTCAATAATAGAAGCATGATTTAAACTGTCTGAAATAATTGCATCGTTTTCTCCTAGTAAAGGTTCAAACACACCTCCGTTAGCATCAAAAGCAGCTGCGTATAAAATAGTGTCTTCCGTGCCATAAAAATCAGCAATCTTTTTTTCCAATGTTTTATGAATATCCTGCGTTCCACAAATGAAACGTACAGATGACATTCCGAAACCATGAGTATCCATTGCGTCTTTGGCTGCCTGCACTACTTCTGGATGTGAAGAAAGACCTAAATAATTATTTGCACAAAAGTTCAAAACTGTTTCTCCAGTCGAAATTGTGATTTCAGCACCTTGTGGAGAAGTAATAATTCTCTCCTTTTTGAAAATTCCATTTTCTTCAATCGTCTGCAATTCTTTTTGCAGATGTTCTTTTATTTTACCGTACATTTTTTATTTATTTAAAACGTTAAAAATTAACAACTTAACCCAAATTAAGCTTCGTTTTTTCTTTAACATCTGATTAATTTTTTCACAAATTTACTACTTCAATTTCCTCTCCTATATATACAAGAGCTTTTTTTAATACTGAATAACCCAAATCCTCAATGGCGTCTTGATACTCTTTAATTTGCTGCTGGTATTTAACATTGGAAGCTCCAGTCTTATAATCCAGCAAATAAGCCTCTTTATTCTCTAAAAACACAACCCTATCTGGTTTTAAAATTCTTCCCTCTTTTTGAACGATCGTCTGTTCATTGAGAACAGTATGATTTCCATCAAAACACATATTAAGTTCTGGATGATTTACAATCTCTTTCAAAGTCTGCAGCACTTGATCTACCTGATCATAGGTTATCAGACCATTCTCAATTGATTTAGTTACTGCCAAATCAACATCTGATTTATCTTTAACGAAAGCCAAAATTTCATGAATAATATTTCCATACGAAATCGCTTCCTGTTGGTGCGTTCCCCACATTAAGGCTTCGCGTTGGGCAATTTTGATGTTTTTCGGATTTAAAACTTCTCTCACAATCGGAATGGATTTAACCATATCTATAGTTTTAGAAGATTTTGACAATCTGGTCTTACTTCCGAATTCGTAATTCAATTTTTCTTCATCATAAACTCCTTCATGAATCAAAAATTTAATAAAAAAAGAAGCCATATTATTTGGATATTCACCATCATTTTTAGCTTTTAGCGATTGAGAAATCACATATAATTGCTCTTCGGCGCGAGTTAGAGCAACATACAGCACATTGATATTATCTAAAAGCTCTTCTTGCTTTTTTAAATTGAAAACTGCCGATGCACTTTCTCCAAAACTTTCAACCGCACTACTATTATCAACCAATGCTTTTGGAACTCCTAAATCTATTTCTTCTGTGTCCAGCCACAATTTGTCTTTTGGTTTTCGATTATAATCTTCATCTGCAAAAGGCATAATCACGACTGGAAATTCCAGACCTTTAGACTTATGAATAGTCATTATTCGAACAGCGTTATTTCCTTCAGGAGACGGAATGCTAAATTTCTCCGCATTCTTATCCCAGAAAATTAAAAAATCAGCAACTCCGGCTTGGTTTCTAATATCTCTTTCCAAAACAATATCAAGAAAAAATTGCACATAAGCATTTCCTTCTGACGGAAGAATGAATTTAGAAATGATAATTTCAACTGCTTCATACAAAGATTTTTTTCTAACATCTTCAAAAGAAAAAGCAACATCAAACGTTAAAAGCCATTCTTCAAAATCTTTTTCAAATCTATGATTCATTCCCATTGCAATAAAATCATGGATAGGCATAGACAAATCCTTAGTGGAAGCTAAAAAATGTAAAAAGTTAGCTTTTGATTCTAGATCCGAGCTATTATTTAAATATCTAAGAAGATGAATTATCAAACGAACTTCTGAGGCATTTTGAATCATCAAAGTTTCCGAAGACAACAGAGGAACACCCTGCTCGGTCAAATAGTTTGCAATTGCAATTCCCTGATCTCTTTTTCTGGTCAGAATAACAATATCTTTATATTCAAAGCCTTGTTTGACTACTTCTCGAATTGTATTTAAAGCTGCCAAAACATACAAATCAGATTTCTCTATAACTTCTTCGTCATCTACAGATTCATTTTTCTCGGCAATTGGAAGAAAAGAAATATTTACATATCCTCCTTTTTTCGAATTGGTATTTTGAAAACTATGATTTTCGTATAAATCTTTATAATCCTCATTTGTAAATTCAGCCGAAATCAATTTAAAAAAAGCATTATTGAATTCAATAACCTCACTATAGCTTCTATAATTTGTATCTAAGTGTTCGACTTTCTTTTCATGATGAAAAAAAGCGACTTCTTCTTTACTTAATTCAATAAATTGTTCTGCTTTTCCTCCGCGCCAGCGATAAATAGATTGTTTCGGATCTCCAACGATCATCAAAGTTCCTTTATTTCCATAATCATCCAAACCAGAAAGCGAATTATCAATAAGCGGAATCAAGTTCTGCCATTGCATTTCTGATGTATCTTGAAATTCATCAATAAAGAAATTACGATAACGCTCTCCCAAACGTTCGTAAATAAAAGGCGCTGGCTGATTCTGAATTTCGCGATGGATAATCGCATTGAATTCTGAAATGGATAAAACATTCTGTTCAGACTGAATTTTTGCAAGCTCATTGCTTACCGTATTCAATAAAGAAAGTGGTGTTATATTTTTTAAAAAAGCTTTATAAAAATCTCTTTTTTCAAAGTTTTGATAAACCTCTTTTAATATCTGAAGTAATTCTGGAATAATATTTTCAATTAACGCTCGGTCTTTTGCCGTTTTGTTAATCACAATATCATCAAACTCATGAAAGGTTTTATTTTTCGGATTGAATTTTCCGTCTCGAATACTTTGCAAATGATTCGGAAAAGTTCCTCTTGAAAATGATTTTGGGTCAATTCCGTTTTTATCAATCAACTCAATTGCTTTTGTTGCAAGACCCTCATTTATATCTTCTAATTCTTTGCAAAGCGCTTGCATTTTCTTTTTAATCTCAACAAACTCTCCAATTGTTTTATCTTGAAAATGAAGGATTTCATTTCGATTGTTTTCATTCAAAACCAATCTTCCTGTATCGAGAATTTCGCGAGAAACATCCCAACTTTTGTCGTCATCGGTTTTTTCCATTGTAAAATCGATGAGCAGTTTGGTCAATGTTTCGTCTTCTCCAGCTTGAGCAATAATAGCATCAACAGCTTCTACCAATAAATTTTCAGTATCCAACGTAACCTCAAAAGTCATCGGAAGATTTAAATCATGTGCAAAAGCACGAATAACTTTATGAGTAAATTTATCGATTGTAGAAATATCAAAAGCAGCATAATTATGAATTAAATGCTTAATGATTTGCTGCGATTTGGTTTTAATTTTAATGATTGAAAGCCCTGTATCACGCGACAAATCTTCCATCAAATCGGCCGCCTTTGAAGATGGATCGTCTTTCGCGAATTCAGATAGACTCCCAACAATACGGCTTTTCATTTCATGAACCGCTTTGTTGGTAAAAGTAATTGCTAAAATATTTCTATATGCATCGTTTTTTGGCGAAGAAAGAATAATTTTCAAATATTCTTTGACCAAAGTATACGTCTTTCCTGATCCCGCAGAAGCATCATAAATGGAAAAAGACGGACTTTGCATAGTTTTGATTTTTTATATCGTAAAAATAGCACTTCTAACGCACTATTAATTAAAAAATCAGATAAAATTGAGGAATCAATAAAAATTAGTGCTTTGGAAAAGCTCTTTTATTGAAAACCAAAAGTATTCCTACACCTGTAGAAATAGCTACATCGGCAACATTAAAAATAGCATTGAAGAATGCAAAATGTTTTCCACCAAATATTGGAAGCCAAGTTGGAAGATTCCCTTCCCAAATAGGAAAATAAAACATATCTACAACCAAACCATGAAACCAAGTTCCGTATGGAACTGGAGAAAAAATTGTTGCAAGATTATGAGTACTGTCATCAAAAATAACTCCATAAAAAACAGAATCTATAATATTCCCAGCTGCTCCTGCAAAAATCAATGCAATAGCAACTACTAAATAAGTAGAATGACGTTTTTTTATCGAATCAGAAAGCCACCATCCGATTCCAAATACGGCAAAGATTCTGAATACTGTTAAAATTAATTTTCCGTATTCTCCTGGTATTTTTGTTCCCCAAGCCATCCCTTCATTTTCAATAAAATGGATTCTAAACCAGTCAGCAATTACAACTTCCTCGCCAAGGACGAAATTTGTTTTGACATAAATTTTAGAAAGCTGATCAACAATTAAAACTAAGAATATAAGGAAATACGCTTTTCGTAATGACATTTTATAATTTTTTGATGGCAAAAATAACAATTAAATCAAAAAAAACGCTCCTAAAGGAGCGTTAATTGTTTTCTAATAAACTAAACGAGTTTATTTGCTAATCTAAGTCTAGTAGGGTTTACTTTTTTACAACAGCTTTTACTGGTGTCTTTGGACTGTCGGAAAAAAAATCTGAAATGGATTTGAATATTCCTTTGCTTTCTTTTCCGGCCGCCAACTTCTTAGCTTCTCCCTTTTTTACATCAGCTTTAAACTTAACGCGCAGTTTTTCAAATTCTTTCATTCTACGCTCTACATCAGAGTTTACCTCTTTGAATTTCAATACTTTAGTCATAATGTAAGTTTTTCGTAGTAAATAATTAAAATTATTACTGATTTGGTACTACAATGATACATAATTTAATTTATATTTGTTAATAAAAATTAACACTTGTTTAGGAAAAAACAATTTAATTTTAGAATCCAAATACCAACACAAACTGAATTTAACATTCTTCCCAAAATCCTACAAATTATGAATGAAATCACTACTACTTTAAATGACTTTCTTGTCAGCACCAAATCTACTGCTGCATTAATTTTGAACGGAAAAGGAAAACTCATTACTTCCTTAAATCTTGACTATGGCGATAGCATTGCCGCAATGAGTGCCGCAATTTTATCTATGAGCGAAAAATTTTTAATTGATTTAGAAAAAGGCTCTTTAAAACAATTATATCTAAAAAGTGCAGAAGGCGTTATTGTTGGAAACAAAATAAGCGGCTCCAACTTTATTGTTGCTTTTTCTAAAGAAGGAAGCAATCTAGCATTATTAATGCGCTCTACAGAAGAAGTTTCCGTTGAATTAAGCAAAAATTCTCTATTAAAATAACATAAAATTCTATTAACAAATAACCCAAATGAACTATGAGCAATGATTTTTTAAACGTGTTTTTAAATGAAATGAAAAGCAACGTAAACGGCTTTATCGCTGTCGCAGTAACAGAAATTGAATCTGGATTAAGCTTTGGAAATTTAACTATCGATCCAAGTTTTGATCCTGAATTAGCCGCAGCGTACAACTTAGAAGTTGTAAAAGCTAAATTGAACGCTGTAAAAGCACTTAACTTAAACCAGGACATCGAAGATATTTTGATTACACTATCTAATCAAATTCATATTATCGATATTTCTCCGAACAAAAAATTCATGATCTATCTTGCTGCTGATGCTTCAAAAGCAAATTTAGGTATGACAAGAGCTATTTTAAGAAAACACAAAGCAGACGTTGAAAAAAACCTAGCATAACAATGCAACAATTTTACTTTTAAAAACCGCCAATATCACGGCGGTTTTTTTGAGCTTATTCTAAAAATTTCTTAGGTAATTCCACCTGTTTTATTCTTACAAAATAAATCATTGTAAAAATTACTTTATTTTGATTAATTATAAATAATTTCCTTCAATAAAGAGTTGTACCAGTAGAATATAAGCTTGACAAACATTAAACAAAAAAAACGCCCCTAAAAAAGGAGCGTTTTTTTTATTTAGAAAAAATTCTAAAAATTATCTCTGCAAGTTTTTAGCTTCAATACTCATTGTTGCATGAGGAACGATTTTAAGCCTTTCTTTGCTAATTAATTTACCTGTTACTTTACAAATACCGTATGTTTTGTTTTCTACACGGAATAAAGCATTTTTTAAATCGCGAATGAATTTCTCTTGTCTGATAGCCAACTGAGAGTTTGCTTCTTTTGACATGGTCTCACTTCCTTCTTCAAAAGCTTTAAAAGTTGGAGAAGTATCGTCAGTTCCGTTATTCAAATCGTTCATATAGGCACTTTTGATCAAATCAAGATCTTCTTGCGCTTTTTTAATTTTTGCTTGGATTATTTCTTTGAACTCTGCTAAATCTGCGTCTGAGTATCTAATAATTTCATCTATCATTTTCTACTATTTTGAAATTAATATAATGGTTCTAATGTCATCAAACTCAATTTCTGTGCCGTTTTCTAACGTGTCAGCAAAAACAAGTTCGTCTGTTAATGTTTCAGACTTAATATAGTCTTCATTTTTTGAAACCGCATTTTCTAAAATGCCGTCTCGTTTTATTTGAACTTTAATCTTATCCGTAACCTCAAATCCTGAATCTTTACGAATGTTTTGTATTCTATTTACTAATTCTCTAGCGATACCTTCATTTTTTAATTCTTCGGTAAGAGTAATATCAAGCGCAACTGTTATTCCGTTTGAATTAGCAACCAACCATCCTTCGATATCTTGCGATGTTATTTCCACATCTTCTAGTGATAAAGTTACACTATTTCCTGCAATAACAATATCTAGCGTTCCTTGCTTGTCCAGCTGATTGATCTGCTCTGCAGAAAAACCTTGTATCTCCTTAGAAATCAAGCCCATATCCTTACCAAAACGTGGTCCAAGAGCTTTAAAATTAGGCTTAATCTGTTTCACTAAAATACCTGAAGCATCGTCTAAAAGCTCGATTTCTTTCACATTTACTTCAGCTTTTACAAGGTCAGAAATCGCCTCGATTTCAGCACGCTGATTCTCGTCAAGTACTGGAATCATTACCTTTTGCAGAGGTTGACGAACTTTGATCATCTCTTTTTTACGCAATGATAAAACCAAAGATGAGATCGTTTGAGCCTTTTGCATTTTGCTCTCTAACGTTTTATTAACAAAGTTTTCGACAAATTTTGGGAATTCAGCCAAGTGAACACTAGCAAAATCCTCGGTTCCCGTAGATGATGTCAAATCTCTGTATAATTTATCCATAAAAAATGGAGCTACCGGAGCGCTTAATTTACTGATTGTAAGCAAACAAGTATAAAGCGTTTGGTAAGCTGCAATTTTATCTTTTGCGTATTCCCCTTTCCAGAAACGACGACGGCATAAACGAACGTACCAGTTACTTAAGTTTTCCTGAACGAAGTCAGAAATTGCTCTTGTCGCTTTTGTTGGCTCGTAATCTTCGTAGCATTCATCAACAAATTTGATTAACGAATGTAATTCAGAAATAATCCATTGATCGATTTCAGGTCTTTCGTTTAACGGGATTTCAGCTTCAGCATATTTAAATCCGTCGATGTTAGCATATAACGAGAAGAATGAATAAGTGTTGTATAAAGTTCCGAAGAATTTACGTTTCACCTCAGCAATTCCTTCAAGGTCAAACTTCAAGTTATCCCACGGATTTGCATTCATAATCATATACCAGCGCGTAGCATCTGGACCGTTTTCTGCAATAGTTTTAAATGGATCTATAGTATTTCCTTTACTCTTAGACATTTTAATTCCATTTTTATCCAAAACAAGACCGTTTGAAACTACATTTTTGTATGCAATTTTATCAAAAACTAAAGTTCCGATAGCGTGTAAGGTATAAAACCATCCACGAGTCTGGTCTACTCCTTCAGCAATGAAATTCGCTGGAAAATCTTTGTTTCCATCAATTTTATCTTTGTTCTCAAAAGGATAATGCCATTGTGCATAAGGCATTGCTCCAGAGTCGAACCAAACGTCAATTAGATCACTTTCGCGCTTCATTGGTTTTCCAGAAGCTGAAACTAAAGTAATGGCATCAACAACATTTTTGTGCAAATCGATTAAATCATAATTTGACTCAGACATATTTCCGATTTCAAATCCTTTAAATGGATTTTCTTTTTGGAAACCCGCTTCGATCGATTTTTCGATTGCATTGTACAATTCTTCAACAGAACCGATAATAACTTCTTCTGTTTTATCTTCTGTTCTCCAAATTGGCAACGGAATACCCCAATATCTAGAACGAGATAAGTTCCAATCATTAGCATTTTTAAGCCAATTTCCAAAACGTCCTTCACCAGTAGATTTAGGTTTCCAATTGATAGTTTCGTTCAGGTCGAACATTCTATCTTTTACATCGGTTACTTTGATGAACCATGAATCTAGAGGATAGTATAATAACGGCTCATCTGTTCTCCAGCTGTGTGGATAACTGTGCACGTATTTTTCAACTTTAAAAGCTTTGTTTTCTTCTTTAAGACGAATAGCGATTTCAACATCTACAGATTTCTCTGGAGCTTGTCCTGCATCATAATATTCGTTTTTAACATATTTACCAGCTAAATCACCAACATGAGAAGTGAATTTTCCTTGCAAATCAACTAAAGGCACTGCAGTTCCGTTTTCGTCTAAAACTAACATTGGCGGAACTTCTGGCTTAGCTTCTTTTGCTACTTTAGCATCATCTGCACCAAAAGTTGGAGCCGTATGCACGATTCCTGTTCCGTCTTCTGTAGTAACGAAGTCTCCAGAAATTACTCTAAATGCATTTTCAGCATTTTGGTATGGCAATACGTAAGGCAATAATTGCTCGTAGCGGATTTCTACTAAATCTGCTCCTTTTGCTTCAGTTAAGATTTTGTATGGAAGTTTTTTGTCGCCGTTTTTAACGTTATCAAAATCAGCATCATCTTCACTTAAGAAATACCCTTTTCCGAATTGTTTTCCAACTAAGTTTTTAGCCAAAATCACATTAATTGGCTCAAAAGTATATTGATTAAAAGTTTTAATTAAAACATAATCGATTTTTGGACCAACTGTCAAAGCGGTATTTGATGGAAGTGTCCAAGGCGTTGTCGTCCAAGCTAAAATGTGAATATCTCCAAAACCTTGTAAAAAGCTCGGAAGCGTTTCTTTCAAAGTTTTGAATTGCGCTACGATTGTAGTATCCGTAACATCACGGTAAGCTCCAGGCTGGTTTACTTCGTGAGAAGAAAGTCCTGTTCCTGCTTTTGGAGAGTATGGCTGAATTGTATAACCTTTGTACAACAAACCTTTATCGTAGATTTGTTTCAAAAGCCACCAAACCGATTCCATATATTTTGGCTTATAGGTCACATACGGATCTTCCATATCAACCCAATAACCCATTTTTTCGGTCAAGTCATTCCATACGTCAGTATAACGCATAACGGTTTTTTTACACGCTTCGTTATATTCTTCGATTGAAATTGTTTTACCAATATCTTCTTTTGTAATTCCTAATTCTTTTTCGGTACCTAATTCTACAGGCAAACCGTGAGTATCCCATCCAGCTTTTCTTTTTACCTGAAAACCTTTTTGAGTTTTATATCTGCAAAAAATATCTTTAATCGCACGTGCCATTACGTGGTGAATTCCAGGTAATCCGTTTGCTGAAGGCGGACCTTCAAAAAATACGAAAGGCTCAGCACCTTCGCGAGTTGTTACACTCTTTTCAAATATATTTTCTTTCTTCCAAAAATCAAGAACTTCAGACGCTACAGTTGGTAAGTCAAGTCCTTTGTATTCAGTAAATTTTGTACTCATTTTATCCTTTTCTTAAACGAGGTGCGAAAGTAAGGAATTTTGAGGGAAATAGATAAAAGATAACGGAAAAAAGACCGATTACAGCAAATTTTGAGTAGATTCCGCAATAAATAATATCCTTTTTATTGATTTAAGAGAAAACTTCCTTTAAAACCTCTAAAGATTTAGGTTTCTTGAATCCTTCTAAATGCAGACTATAATAGTCAATTAGAATTTTCAGAAGAATTTGTCTTTCCACGACATGAAAAATTTTTTGACCATTATCAAATTTTAAATCAAGCAGTTTTTTAAACAAATTGGTTTCATGTTCTGAAAGCACATTTGCTTTTTGAAAAAGGGTAAAAACGCCTTCATTCATTTCAAAAAAAGGTAAATCGATCTCAGAAATATCGGGATAAAAACCAAGATATTTTGTAATTTCTAAAAGTAGAATTAAATGAAAATTAGAAATTTCATCATGATGATCCAGCCAAGTTAGCGCAGTTTCTAAAAAAAGAAATAACTGTTCGTTTTTTTCTTCCTCTTGAATAGAATAATGTAGCATTTCTGAAAGAAACATAACCATTGTACTTTTCACAATATCAGTATGGATAGTCTGAAACGGAACGGCACTTTTTATTTCCTTAAAATTTTCAAGTGTTCCTTTATTTTTATGAACTGCTTCAATTTCTAAAATCGAAAAAGGCTGAAAATAAGCAATCTTCTGACTTGCCTTTCTGCTCGAAAAAGCGTCACGCACAAAATAAGATTTCAGTCCGCTAGAAAGTGTAAAGCATTTTACAATCAAGCTTTTTTCCTGAAATTTTAGAGAAGAGATTACTATGGCTTTAGTTTTTACGAGCACAAAATAATTTTAGATTTTAGATTGAAGATTCTAGATCGTTTGGACTTTCAACTTTTGACTTTCAACTTTCAGACTAACGTATAATCATAACTTTCTTAACTTTAGTTTCCCCTCCATCTTCTGCTGAGATAAAAACCATATAAACGCCAGATGCTACTTTATATCTACCAAAAGCAGTTGTGTCCCATTCGATTGTTCCGCCTTCAGAAGTTGTTTCGTAAACTAAATTACCTTCAATATCCGTAATTTTAATATTCGCTTTATCAATTAGTCCAGCAACTTTTACTGTTCCGTTATAATTTGGACGAACTGGATTTGGATAAACATATACATTACTCAAATCATCGTTTGCCTCTGTTGCAATTCCGTTAAACGAAACTAATCCTTTATTGGTTGCAATGAAGACTTCTCCCGTTTTAGCATTTATCTTAATATCATTTACATAATTACTTGGTAATGGAGAATTATTTATAGTAAAGTGATATTTCGTTTCTTGACCATTTGGAGAGACCATAAATACTCCAGAATCGGCAGTTCCGATCCATTTATTATTCGCACCATCAACTGCAATAGAAGTAACAAATTGCTCGTATAATAATTCTTGAGCTAAATTATCTTCTGTAATAATAATTGGATTAGCTTTCAGTTGACTTTCTGACTGAAAACTCGAGACGTTAGACAAAACTCGCAAACCTTTTGTTGTTCCGATCCAAAGCTGATTTTTTGTATCTAAAGCTATTGCTCTAACATCTGCAATAGGCAAATTACCAGCATCAGTACCAAAAGTCATTTTTTTAAAGGTATTAGTACTTTCATTAAATCCAATAACTCCAGTTTTATAAGTCCCAATCCACTTTACATTATTGCGATCTATGGTTATACTTGAATAATTCTCTTCTTCTACATCTTCTGATATAGAAGCCATCGAATAGCTACTCCATTGCTCATTTGTTTTTAAAACTTTCAGTCCATTTTTAATTCGGCTGTTTGTCACCCAAAGATTTCCAGATTTATCAAATGCCGTTGCATTAATACGAACATCGATATAATCTGGCCCAGCTGTTGTTATAGATTCTAAACCGCTATTTTTTTCGTTGTATAAAAAATTCGGCACATCATTTTCAATTTTTACCAAACCAGAAAAGAATGAACTCGCATAAACTTGTTTTTCATTGTTTGGATTAACAAGAACTCTTGTAATAGATTTTGCGTCATACACCTCAGAATATGGAATATTGAGCCAGCCTGAGGTATTATATCTGCTGATTCCATAGCTGTCTAAAGGATAAGGGTTATACGAAGCGTCGTAATCACCATAAACTGTCCACAAAACGCTTGAACCCGCATCTATAGCAAAAATATTATTCCGGATTGGTCCCGAAGGAGTAATATTCTCAAAACCTGCAATATTATTAAGCGAAGATGCGAATAAACCTTTTTCTTTTGTTCCAATAAAAACCTGATTTCCAACCGCCGTTGCACAACTAAAATTCAAAGTATTATCTAAAACCTCAGAATTTGTAATTTGTCGATTCAGCACCATCTGATTATTATATACATAAACAGTATTAGCAGTTGTAACAAATAAATTATGATTTTTTGATCTTGTGTCAACTGCTGCTTGAGGCAGTTGCAAAAAGCCTACAAATGTGTTTGAATTTAATCTATGAATATATCCAGAATCATTTATCGCTATAAGCTGACTATCTAAAGTTTCTACGCTAGACCAGTTTCCTCCGTTTACAATCGACCATTGATTGTAATCGACAAGGTTAAGATTTGTCTTATCCGCTTTTCTAATCCCGCTCGATGTTGCTGCAAAAATAAATCCGTTAAATACGGTGGTTTGCTTAACACTTATTTCAGCTCCGTTATCACCAATAAAATATGTATCGCCAAATTGTGAAGTTTTCAGATTGAATTGCACAATTCCAAAATCACAAGAAACATAAACCAATCCATTGTCTTCCATAAAATGATTGATCTTTTTTGTGTTAGCTGGCAGTTGTTTATTAATTATATCAACTACTTTTAGAATACTTCCGTCACTGTCACTAACTAAAATCATTAAACCATTTTCGTAGCCGATTATTGTTTTTTTGAATGCTTCACTATAATAAACCGCAGAAATAGTCTGACCTGATAGCCCATCAACGGTGGTGGTGGTTTTAAGAATATTTATTGCTGTATTTTTTGAAAACAATGCATTTTCTGAAGCCGCAAATACACTCGTTGCAGACTCCGAAATATCTTTTATTTCATTAAATGAGAAATATCCCTGCCAAGACAATTTGCTCTGCGCCCCGCAAAACTGTATGAGAAGTAAAAACAAACCGCAGAAAAATACTCTTTTCATCATTTAATGTATTCGATTAAGGCAAATATACTACAAACCAGATTCTATTTAATTTTTAGCACAAATAAAATACCCTCGATATCTTATCCAGACAATCGAGGGTATTTCTATAGTAGTAAGTAAATTTTAAACGACACCTTGTGCAAGCATCGCATCGGCAACTTTTACAAATCCGGCAATGTTTGCTCCTTTTACGTAGTTCACATATCCGTCTTCTTCAGCACCGTATTTTTTACATTGGTTATGAATTCCGATCATGATTTCTTTCAATCTCAAATCTACTTCTTCACTAGTCCAGTTCAAACGTATTGAATTTTGAGTCATTTCTAATCCAGAAGCAGCGACACCACCAGCATTTGCAGCTTTTCCTGGCGCAAATAATACTTTGTTATCTAAGAAAAGTTTAATAGCGTCTAATGTAGAAGGCATATTTGCAGCTTCAGTCACACATAAAACGCCATTATCGATTAATTTCTTAGCATCATCACCGTTTAATTCGTTTTGAGTAGCACATGGAATTGCGATATCTACTTTTACTTCCCAAGGACTTTTCCCTTTATGGAATATTGCATTTGGATATTTCTCTAAATACCTTTCTGCTCTGTTATCTCCAGTAGCTCTCATTTCAACCATATGGTCAATTTTTTCTCCAGAGATTCCTTCTTCATCATAAATGTATCCGTCAGGTCCAGAAATCGTAACTACTTTTCCTCCTAATTCATTTACTTTTAAGGCTACTCCCCAAGCTACGTTTCCGAAACCAGAAATAGCTACTCTTTTACCCTTAATCTCATGTCCGATAGTACGAAGCATTTGATCTGTAAAATAAACTACACCATATCCTGTTGCTTCAGGTCTGATTAATGAACCTCCGTAAGCCAAACCTTTTCCAGTTAAAACTCCAGTAAATTCATTTCTGATTCTTTTGTATTGTCCGAACAAATAACCAATTTCTCTTGCTCCAACACCAATATCTCCAGCTGGCACGTCAAGATCTGGCCCAATATGACGGCATAATTCTGTCATAAATGATTGGCAGAAACGCATAATTTCTCCATCAGATTTTCCTTCCGGATCAAAATCAGATCCTCCTTTACCTCCGCCCATCGGAAGAGTTGTTAAACTATTTTTGAAAACTTGTTCGAAAGCAAGGAATTTTAAAACTGATAAATTTACTGTATGGTGAAATCTAATCCCTCCTTTATAAGGTCCAATTGCAGAGTTCATTTGAATTCTGAAACCTCTATTTACAATGATTTCTCCTTTATCGTCTACCCACGGAACTCTGAATATTATTGATCTTTCCGGTTCGGCAATTCTTAGAAGAATATTCTTTCCATCATATTTTTTACGCTCAGATATAAAAGGAATTACTGTTTCAGCAAATTCTCTAACAGCTTGAAGAAATTCTGGCTCGTTTGGATTTTTTGACTCAACAAGAGCCATAAATTCATTTATTTTTTGTTCCATCTTTGAAATAAATTTTTCAGATAATTTAGATTTAATTTTTACTCTTATAAAAATAAGAAATTACGTTTAAGAAAACGTTTTCGTTTTAACTGACAAAGATATAGCAAATAATGATTCAATGTTACATTTTTCACTTTTTTGAATCGATTTGTGGTTTTTTCAAACATTCCAAAAAAAACACATTTTTCATGTAGGTGTTTACATGCAAATCACCTTTTAAAAGTTAGTAAATTAAGTATTTTGTTAGTTATTTTTCAATACAGCGATTTAATATTTTGAATCGATTAGGTTTTTTATATATTTGCCTCGATTTGTAAGCCCCTAAAAAATGCCTAAGCACCTATTTATCACATTATTTGCCTTATTGGGCATCTCAACTGCTGTATCAGCACAAGGATTAGCCCAAGAGATTGGAATCTATGCAGGACCAGTTACTTTACAGTCCGATTTTGGTGAAAGAAACAACTTCGATACCAATGTGGGAAACACTGGTTTTGGTGTTGGAATTATGCACTTCATTAATTTTTCAACTTATAGTAATAGAGAAAGCTTTTTCACCGAACATTTTAAGGTAAGAACTGATCTATCATACAGTAAGACTACATTAAAACATTCTGGACAATGGGTTGAATACAAACCAAACGGATTGTTTGCTACACAATTAAAAAATATGCATGCTAGCTCAAGCATAGTAAGTTTGGGAGCCCAAGTTGAATTTTCCCCTTTTATGAAAATCCACGATTATGAAAACATAGTTGGTAGTTTCAGTCCGTACGGAGCTCTAGGGTTTCAGGTCAGCTATTATTCAGCAAAAGTTGGCTCTCATTTAGGAGACATTTCACTTCCTGCTAACACTCCAGGAAAATATTTAACTCCATCTGACGGACGTGCACATGGATTTTCTACCGAAACAGGTGTAGCTTTATCTGCAACCGCAGCAATCGGAGTTCATTACAAACTAACAGAAATGAGCGATTTAATGTTCGAAACTCGTTTCCAAACGTATAACTCAGATTGGATCGATGGATTAAACCCAAATAAAGATATCTACAAAGAAAACAAATCTAACGACTGGCAGGTTTGGTTTAACTTCGGATATATTTACTACTTAGAATTCTAAAAAAACAAAATCCCAAAATATAAAAATCCCAAATTCCAAAACTATTAAAGTGGAATTTGGGATTTTTCATTTAGACATTTAAATATCTAAGTATTAAAAAAGAAATCCCAAACTCCTAAAAGAAAAATTGGAATTTGGGATTTTCTTATTGGATTTTATCTTAAGCCAAGGCTTGCTCCAAATCGGCGATTAAATCTTCTGCATCTTCGATACCAACGCTTAATCTCACTAAATCATCAGTAATACCAACTTCCGCTCTTTTATCAGCAGGAATCGATGCGTGTGTCATTAATGCTGGGTGATTAGCCAATGATTCTACTCCACCTAAAGATTCAGCAAGAGTAAATACTTTCAGTTTTTCTAAAAACGCAATCGAATCTTCTTTTTTACCTGATTTAAAATCGAAAGAAACCATTCCACCAAAAGCTTTCATTTGCTTTTTAGCAATTTCATGAAATGGGTGACTTTCTAAACCTGGATAATAAACTGTTTTAATTTTTGGATGATTACTCAAATATTCAACTACTTTTTCTCCATTTTCACAATGTCTCTGAACTCTTAAAGCTAAAGTTTTAATTCCTCTTAAAACTAAAAAACTGTCCATTGGCCCAAGTGTAGCTCCAGTTGCAAATTGCTGAAAATGCAATTGATCCCCTAAGTCTTTATCTTTTACAATTAAAGCACCGGCAATTACATCAGAATGTCCTCCTAAATATTTAGTTGCCGAATGCATAACAATATCAGCTCCTAAATCAAGAGGTTTTTGCAAATATGGAGTTGCAAAAGTATTATCTACAGCAAGAAGGATTTTTTTCTCCTGAGTAATTTTTGCTATTTCTTGAATGTCCGCCAATTTCATCAACGGATTTGTTGGCGTTTCTACCCAGATTAACTTTGTATTTTCGTTAATTAAACTTTTCAATTTTTCGATATTCGTCATATCAACAAAATGAAATTTAATACCCGAATCTTTATAAACTCGAGAAAACATTCTGTATGTTCCGCCATACAAATCATCCATTGCAATGATTTCGTCTCCAGCTTTAAAAGATCTTAAAACGCAGTCTGTCGCAGCAAGACCAGACGAAAATGCTAATCCGCGAGTTCCGTTTTCAATACTAGCCAAAGCATCTTCTAAAGCAGTACGAGTCGGATTTGAAGCTCTACTGTATTCGTAATCTGCCAAAGGTTTTCCTGGACTTGTTTGTACAAATGTTGAAGTCTGATACACTGGTGGCATAACAGCTCCTGTACTTGGATCATGATGCTGTCCTCCGTGAATAACTTTTGTATTGAATTTCATATAGTTATAAATTTTAATTCCTTAATTCTTTTACAAATTTACCGCTTAATTTATTTTATCGCGACACAACTTCTTACCTTTGTAGATAATTAACACTTTTTGATATGAAAAATTACATATTTATACTCTTTTTGTGTTTGATTTTTACAAGTTGCAAAAAAGAGCTTTCATTTGAGAATGAAATGTTTGAAGAGAAATCTACTATTCCGTGCGCAAATGACTGCCCAAAAATCACCATAGAAGTTCCAATTGCTAAAAATATTAAAATAATATCAGACAGTATCAATAAAAAAGTCTTCGCTGTTATTAAGGAGATTGTATTTTTCGAAGAAGATTCAGTGAAAGTCGATGATTATCAATCATTGGCAAAATCTTTTATTGTTTCTTATGAAGAAATGCATCAAAAATTTCCAAACGATACTTTTGGCTGGGAAGCTAAAATAATTGGAAATGTAGAATTTGAATCTGATCAAGTTCTGAATCTTAAAATTGATCATTACACTTTTACTGGAGGCGCCCACGGATATCAAGGCTACCGCTCATTGCTATTCGATAAAAAAACAGGGAAAACGATTTTCAACAAACAATTATTTAAAAACGAAAAAGAGTTTAAAGCTTTCGCTGAAAAAACATTCAGATCAAAATATAAAATCCCCGAAAAAGCCAATATTAATGCTACAGGTTTAATGTTTGAAAATGACAAGTTTCAACTCCCTCAAAACATCTTTTATACTTCTGCAGGTTTACTTTTATATTACAACTCATACGAAGCCGCATCTTATGCAGATGGTCCAAAAGAACTTATATTTCCTTATGAAGAAGTGCGGCAATATTTGAATTTTAAATAAATAATTAAAAAACAAATTCAGCAAATGTTAGACGCACTGCAGTGCGCCTCTACAGGAAAAACTTTGTCACTTTGTTGCTCTGAACCTTTGTACCTTTCTATTGAACATCATACTTCATCTTACGCAAAACCCTCAATGCTTCTTTAAAAGAAGAATACACGTTTTTGTAAGGTTTCAAAAGCAATTTTGCATCAATTAATTTTTGTCTGGCATCTTCAAAACCATTCAAATGACAAATCATAAAGGTAGAAGGCAAATTCTCTAGATCTTTCATTTCGCGATCAGATAATGATATCTCCTTTTCAAGTTTTCTAAGCAGCGCTATATTAGAATTATAAATATGATGCAACATTTTTCGGTTAAACTCTGGTGGCTGAAAAAGCATTTGACGATCAATTTTATAATATCCATTATCAAAAAAATGAATGGTTTGTTCTTCAAGCGGATAATAACTCGTTTTGTCATTCAACCCTAAAGGAACATATTCTGTAATGGTAAAAGTATCATCATTATAATCAATCGTAACAACGTCTTGTGCAGAATAAAAAAGTTTAATCTGTTCGTTTATCAATTCAATATCAACTCGCGATAAATACGTTTTATCTCGCATTTTTTTTGGAACTCCAGCCCAACAGATTACAAACAATTCTTTGAAAACGCGATATTTTGGCGACATATCTTTATGTCTGAAATTCATAAAATCGATAACTCCGTCTAAAGTATATTGAATACTATTTCGAGAGCTGTTTTCTATTCCGATTACGGTTTCTGTATTCTGATTGCTTTTTTCGATTTCCTCGTGTTCTTCTAAAGGAATAGAATTACTGCCGCGTCTTATAAAAACACTATTAGCAAGAATGGTGTGAATTCCTTTTTTAAAGTATGAGATTTTACTTTTAGGTTTAATAGTAACCAGACCGATTACTTTATCTTTTGGAAGGTTCGGAAAAGGGACGTTTTCATATTGAATCTTAGGCGGATTTTCTAAAAAAGCATTGACCAGATTCTGAATTCGGCTATCATCAAAGAAATCATCGCCAACAATTTCATTATCCTGATCTTCTACTCCAACTACGATATAAGAATTATTGTTTGGATTGGAATTGGATAATGCGCAAATATGTTTTAAAAACTTTCCTTTTCCTTCTCTAGAATGTAAATTCAATTGCCTTTTCTTATCATAAAAACTGCTTTCGTCATTATGAGCGAGGAGATTTTTAATTAAAAGGCGCTTATTAATCATGTCGGTTTTATTTTGCCACGAATTGCACTAATTCGCACTAATTTAATTTATTAAAACTTAAAATTAAAAAAAAGACGCACTACTGTGCGTCTCTCTATTCGATTTTATTTAAATATTTTTCTTCACAATCGTCGAAGATGCCTGCGCCGTACTCATCACAACCAAATCGGCAATATTTACATGATAAGGTCTTGAAACCACAAAGTGAATTATATCGGCAATATCTTCTGCTTGTAGCGGATCAAATCCTTTATAAACGTTTGCTGCTCTTTCTGCGTCTCCTTTGAAACGGACTTCGCTGAATTCTGTTGCTACCATTCCTGGATGAATACCTCCAACTCGAATTCCGAACGGATTCAAATCGATTCGCATTCCTGCTGTAATAGCATCAACTGCATGTTTGGAACCACAGTATACATTTCCGTTTGGATACACTTCTTTTGCAGCCGTCGAACCAATATTAATGATATGTCCCGATTGTCTATCAACCATCTGCGGAATAATTGCTTTTGAAACATACAAAAGTCCTTTTACATTAATATCAATCATCGCATCCCAATCGTCTAAATCGCCATTTTGAATTGGATCTAAACCATGTGCATTTCCTGCATTATTAATTAAAACGTCGATTGTCGAAAATTCGTTTGGCAAAGCGCCTATTTTTTCTAAAACTTCTTCTTTGTTTCGAACATCAAATGCTAAAGAATGTACTTCTGTAAAAGCAGAAAGTTCTTTTTGAAGTTCTTCTAAACGGTCTTGACGTCTTCCGCAAAGAACAACTTTATAATTGTTTTTTGCTAAAATCTGAGCAGTTGCTTTTCCAATTCCGCTTGTAGCGCCAGTAATTAAAACTGTTTTTTTCATTTTATTTATTTCATTTTGCCACAGATTGAAAGGATTTAAATGATTTTTTCAATCTGTGAAAATCCTTTTAATCTGTGGCAACTATTTTTAATTCTTATTCATCCACTCCTCTAAATTCAATACCATATTGAGCGCCGTCCAAGTTTCTCCATCTACTTCTCTTAGGTTTTTTTTATCGGGATTTAAAGTAAACCCAACTTTTTCATAACACTTTTGAGCTCCGATATTAAAGTCAAAAACATTCAACTCAACATTTCTTTCTTTCCTGCTTTCAAAAATATAGTGCAGCAATAAAGTCACCATCTGCTCGCCAATTCCTTTTCCTCTTTGATTTTGATCCATAATCAAGATTCGACCTAATTTTGCAAAACCATCGTAAAAGTAAATTTCGCAATGTCCAATCGTATTGCCATTAGAAATATTTGCAACTCTAAAAGCAATTCTATTTACATCAGAAAGCGTTTTATCTATCTGCTCTTCTGTTAAAGGAAAAGCAAATTCTGGCCCACCAAATTGCATTAAATCTTTGGCATTTTTGACAGAATCGATCAATTCAGAATAATCTTTTTTATCAAATTTTTCTAGGTATATCATTTTTCAGAATAGTATAAATTAAGGCACATCGTCGCCCATACTTTCTGTCCAGATAGCAAACCAATCTTGATTATCCATTTCCAATTCTACAGCTTTCATCAAAGATTGAATTCTAGCAATGTTTACTGTTCCCGCAATCGGAATTATTTTTGCTGGGTGTTTTAAAATCCAAGCTAATAATAAAGTATCAGACCCTAAATGGTATTTTTCTACTAATTCAGAAAACAGCTTTTTCAAACGACGTGTTTTTTTGGTATCTTCTCTAAAAACAGTTCCAAGCGGATTCCAAGACAACGGACGAATGCCATGTGTTTGCATGTAATCTAAACTTCCGTCTGTCATTGCTTCATAATGCGTTGCCGAAAATTGTACCTGATTATAGCTCACTTCAGTTTTACTGCGAATTAACTCCGTTTGAGAACTTGTAAAGTTTGAAAGACCAAAATCAATAATTTTTCCTTCGCCTTTTAATTTCTCTACCGCTTCTGCGATTTCGTCAGCCTGCATTAACGGACTTGGTCTGTGAAGTAAAAAAACATCTACATAATCTGTTTTTAAATTCTTCAAAGAAGTTTCTACAGACTTAACAATATAGTCTTTAGAATAATCGTAATGTTTGATTTTGTTTTCAGGGCGTTTTTCAGCAATCATCTGAATTCCGCACTTGGTAATTAATTGTAATTTTTCACGATCAATCTTACTTGCGTGAAAGGCTTTTCCAAAATCGGCTTCGGTCGTATACGAACCGTAAATATCCGCGTGATCAAAAGTCGTAATTTTGTTTTCGATACTCACTTGTATCATGTTTTCCATTTCTTTGGTTGTAAGGTTTTTATCCCAAACTCCCCAATTCATAGTGCCCGAAATTATAGGCGATAAGACTGTTTTGCTCATAATAATTATGCGTTATTTTTGGTAATAATTATGCTTTTATAAAACATAATCATCAAAGTTCTTAAAAATATAAAAATAGATTCACAATTACTCCTTAAAATTAGGTCATTGGTCGAAGTTTTAACCATTCTTTAACATCTTACTTCTCAAAAAATATTCAATTTGCACTCTCAAAAATTAGGCGTAAAAATCAAGGTTTTAAAAATATTTATATGGAAGAAAATACAACGACTTTAGACATTAGAGCGATAAATGAAAAAATTGAAAGAGAAAGTGCTTTTATAGACCTTCTTACAATGGAAATGAACAAAGTTATTGTGGGTCAGAAACATATGGTCGAGCGTCTATTGATCGGATTACTTGGACAAGGGCATATTTTATTGGAAGGAGTTCCTGGTCTGGCAAAAACTTTAGCCATCAATACGCTTTCTCAAGCGGTTCAAGGATCTTTCAGCCGTATCCAGTTTACGCCAGATTTATTACCTGCCGATGTTATCGGAACCATGATTTACAACATTAAAGCAAACGAGTTCTCTATTAAAAAAGGACCAATTTTCGCCAATTTTGTACTTGCCGATGAGATTAACCGTGCTCCTGCAAAAGTTCAGTCAGCGCTTTTAGAGGCGATGCAGGAAAAACAAGTTACAATTGGTGACTCAACTTTCAAACTAGATCGTCCGTTTTTAGTATTAGCAACTCAAAACCCTGTTGAACAAGAAGGTACTTATGCACTTCCTGAAGCACAGGTTGACCGTTTCATGCTAAAAACTGTGATTGATTATCCAAAAATTGACGAAGAGCGTTTTGTAATCCGTCAGAACTTAAAAGGAACTTTCGAAAAAGTAAATCCTGTAGTTTCTGTAGATCAAATTTTACGTGCGCAAGAAGCTGTTCGTGAAGTTTATATGGATGAAAAAATCGAAAAATACATCTTGGATATCATTTTTGCTACGCGTTATCCAGAAAAATACAAATTAGCCGATTTAAAACCGCTTATCAGTTTTGGAGCTTCTCCTCGTGGAAGTATCAACTTGGCTAATGCAGCTAAATGTTATGCTTTCATCAAACGCCGTGGTTATGTAATTCCAGAAGACGTTCGTGCGGTTGTTCACGATGTTTTACGTCACAGAGTTGGAATCACTTACGAAGCAGAAGCAGAAAACATTACTTCTGTAGACATTATCAACAAAATCGTTAACGAGATTGAAGTACCTTAAAAATTTGTTTCAAGTTTCAGGTTTCAAGTTGTTGTAAGACAAACTTGAAACTTTTAAACTTTAAACTTTAAACAAATCAAATGGATACAAAAGAGCTTTTAAAAAAAGTACGGAAAATAGAAATCAAGACGAAAAGACTGAGTAATCATATCTTTTCGGGAGAATACCACTCTTCATTTAAAGGACGAGGAATGACGTTTAGCGAGGTGCGTCAATACCAATACGGAGATGATATTCGTAACATCGATTGGAATGTAACCGCACGCTACAACGAAGCTCACGTTAAAGTTTTTGAAGAAGAACGCGAATTGACGATGGTTTTAATGGTCGATATTTCGGGTTCTGAGTCCTTTGGTTCTAAAAATCAATTTAAGAAAGACATCGTAACCGAAATTGCGGCAACGATGGCTTTTTCGGCTACGCAAAACAATGACAAAATTGGTTTAATCCTATTTTCTGATACTGTAGAATTATATATTCCACCAAAAAAAGGACGTTCGCATGTACTTCGTATCATTCGCGAATTAATCGAATTTGAACCAAAAAGCCATAAAACAGATATCGCTCAAGCTTTAAAATTCTTATCTGGAACTCAAAAAAAGAAAGCGATCATTTTTATGATTTCCGATTTCATGTCTGATTCTTACGAGCATACTTTAAAAATTGCTTCTAAAAAGCATGATATTACTGGTGTTCGTGTCTATGACATCCGCGAAGAAAAAATTCCAAATTTAGGAATGGTTACGATGCTGGATGCCGAAACTGGAAAAATACAATTGGTAGACACAAGTTCAAAAGCTGTTCGTATGAATTACGAGAAACATTATCAGGAAAAGTTAAACTACTTTAAAGATACTTTCCGTAAATCAGGAGCAGGAATTGTAAATACCAGAGTAGACGAAAATTACGTTACTAAACTATTAGGCTATTTCAAATCACGATAAAAATTTGACAGTTTTGATTAACCCATCAAAAATCGTTAATCTAAAATCTTCAATCATAAATCAAATGAAATTTAAACTTTATATATTTTTATTGCTTTTCTCTACTATGATTTTTGCGCAGCAAAAACAAGTAGAAACGAGTATTGATACCACCAAAAATAAGATTGGTGCTGAGTTCAAACTGACCTTAAAAACGGTTGTGACTTCAACATCAAAGGTTGAATTTCCAAAACTTAAAAATATTGGTCCATTAGAAGTAATTCAATCTTATCCAATTGATACGGTTAAGAAAGATGCTACTAATTATGAATTGATTAAAAAATATGGTTTAACACAGTTTGATTCTGGCCATTATACTATTCCAAGCGTTAAAATCTTAATTGACAAAAAGCCTTTTTACAGCGATTCGATTAAAGTTGAAGTTGCCAATGTAAAAGTGGACACTTTACAGCAAAAAATGTATGACATCAAGGACATTTCTAGAGCAGATGAAGGAATGGGAACTTGGTGGATTTATGTTTTAATTGCCTTAGCAATTATTGGAATTGGAGCTTTCGTTTATTGGTACGTTAAAAAACGTCAGCTGAAAAAAATTGAAGAAGAAGTTTATAAAACACCTATCGAAAAAGCAACTAGCTTATTAAACAACTTAGAGCAAAAAGAACTGGTTCAAAAAGGTGAAATTAAAGAATACTATAGCGAATTAACTGATATCGCTAGAAATTACATCGAAGAAGCAATTCATATTCCAGCAATGGAAAGCACAACTTCTGAGTTAATTGCAGCAATTAGAACAGCATCGACTCAAAAGAAAATGACACTGACTCCTGAAACAGTAGAAAACTTAGAGCGCGTTTTGCGTCAGGCCGATTTAGTAAAATTTGCGAAATCAAAACCGCTTGAATTTGAAATCAAAGAGGATAAAAATAAAATTCAGAAAGTAATTTTAACACTTGATAATGCTATCCCGACAGAAGTTCCTGAGGATATCGAAGATCAATTATTAAACGAAGCGCAAAGACAAAAACAAATTCAAGCACAGCTTAAAAAACAGCGTAATGCAAGAATTGGTTATTCTGTTGGTGCTATCATACTTT
The DNA here is from genome assembly GCF_040538975.1 of Flavobacterium sp. UW10123. NCBI lineage: Bacteria > Pseudomonadati > Bacteroidota > Flavobacteriia > Flavobacteriales > Flavobacteriaceae > Flavobacterium > Flavobacterium sp. UW10123. The sequence goes on along the minus strand of NZ_JBEWQE010000009.1, from coordinate 33,057 downwards.
TATTATTTGCTACAACAACTTTCTTTGTGGTTACTAAAGGATTCAATTATGTAAAAGATAATATAATTGGTCATCCATCTAAAGAATTATTAGAAGGCGAATGGGTAAAAAGCGCTTACGGAAATCCAGCTGTTCTTATTGAAACTCCAAAGGTTTTAAAAAGAATGGATGCGCAAAAAGTTCTTCCAAAAGAAGCTATGGCACTTATCAAAGAAATGCAGCTTTTTACATATGGAAGCATGATTGACAATTTCTATGTTACGGTTTCTACATCTAAATTTAAACAGCCAACCGATATTGACTTAAGCAAAACCCTTGAAGGAACTCTAAAAATCATTGAGGCTCAAGGCGGACAAAATATTATAGTAAAACAAGAAGATTTTCAAACAAACGAAGGTATTCAAGGAATAAAAGGCTACGGAACAATGACAGTTTTGAATCCGGCAACCAAAACGAGTACGAAAGCATATTATGAATTACTGCTTTTCAAACAAGATCAAGGTTTACAGCAAATTTTGATTTTACATGAAGAAGGCGATACTTATGCGAACGAGATTACAACTCGAATCTTAAATTCTGTTGAACTTCAAAGAGCAAACAACTAATGGGTAATTTCAGTTTTTTAAATCCAGAATTTCTTTGGTTGTTTCTATTAATTCCGATTGCAATAATCTGGTTTTTCTGGAAACGCAACCAGCAATCGGCTACCTTAAAAATGAGTTCGACTGCAGGATTTCAAAACAGCGAATCGTTTTGGACAAAATTCAAACCTGCTTTATATGTTTTTAGAATTCTTGCTTTATGTTCTTTGATTATAGCTTTGGCTCGACCACGAACAGTAGATATTAGCAACCAGACCAAAACAACAAAAGGAATCGATATTGTAATGGCAATTGACGTTTCTGGTTCTATGCTGGCAAAAGATTTAAAGCCAAACCGTATGGAAGCTTTAAAAAGAGTTGCTGCAGATTTCGTTGGAGAAAGACCAAACGATAGAATCGGATTGGTTTTATACGCTTCTGAAGCATATACTAAGACTCCTGTAACTAGTGACAAAGCAATCATTCTTGAAGCCATAAAAGGTATTAAATACGACACGGTTTTACAAGACGGAACAGGAATTGGAATGGGATTGGCAACTGCTGTTAACCGTTTAAAAGATAGTAAAGCAAAAAGCCGTGTTATTATTCTGCTTACTGATGGTGTAAACAATGCTGGATTTATCGAACCTGAAACTGCAGCTGACATTGCAAAACAATACGGTATAAAAGTATATACAATTGGTCTTGGTACAAACGGAATGGCAGAATCACCATATGCTTATGCGCCAAACGGAGGTTTCTTATTCAAAATGCAGAAAGTTGAAATCGACGAAAGATTGATGAAGAGTATTGCCCGTAAAACAGACGGAACTTACTTTAGAGCTACTAGCAACGATAAATTAGCAGAAATATACAACTCAATCAATAAATTGGAAACCACAGAAATTCAAGAATTGAAATTCTATGATTATGATGAAAAATACAGAGCTTTTGTTTTATTTGCAGGCTTTTTATTATTGCTCGAAGTTGGATTAAGAAATACAGTTTACAGAAGCTTCATTTAATTTTGAAAAAATTAAAAAATTCCAAAAATGAAATTCCAAATAACAAATTGGAATTTGAAATTTTTAGAATTGGAGTTTAAACAAGTTTGGAATTTGGAATTTATCTCAACAGTTATTTGAGATTGGAATTTTAAAAATATTTATGGAATTAGACGAAAAAAAATATTTATATCTTTTAATACTTATCCCAATTGTGGTGTGTATTTTTCTTTTCAATATGTATTGGAAAAGAAGAAAACAGCAAGAATTTGGTGATCTAGAAATGGTAAAAAGATTGAGTCCGGAGAAATCGGTTTTTAAACCTGTTTTAAAAATTGTTGTAATTCTTTTGGCGCTTACCTGCTTAATTATTGGTTTAGTAAATCCGAAGATCGGAACTAAAATGGAAACCGTAAAACGAGAAGGTATTGATATTGTTTTTGCAGTCGACGTTTCTAAAAGTATGCTTGCCGAAGACGTTGTTCCAAGCCGTTTGGATAAAAGCAAACAGTTAGTTTCGCAGATCATCAACAATTTAGGAAGTGATAGAATCGGAATTGTAGCTTACGCAGGAAGTGCTTTCCCGGTTTTACCAATTACATCAGATTATAGCGTTGCGAAAATGTTCCTGCAAAGCATGAGTCCAGGAATGGTTTCTTCTCAAGGAACTTCTTTGGATGAAGCAATTAAATTGTCTTCAACTTATTTTGATGAAAAAAGCAAAACCAGCAAATTATTAATTCTGATTTCTGATGGAGAAGATCATTCTGAAGGTGCGATGGCTGCTGCCGAAGAAGCCAATAAACTAGGAATGAAAATTATCACAATTGGTGTTGGAACAGAACGAGGAGGAACAATTCCGTTAAAAGAAAATGGTGTTGTAAGAGGCTATCAGAAAGATCAAAACGGAGAAACCGTAATCACCAAATTAAACCAAGAAGGTTTAAAAACAATTGCAAAAGCAACCAAAGGTGGTTATGTTTACGGCGGAAGCACAAAAGAAGTTTTAGAATATGTGAAGAATGCTTTAAACAATATTCAGAAAACAGAATTTGAAGCTACTCAAATGGCCGAGTTTCAATCGCAGTTTCAATGGTTTATCGGATTTGCATTTTTACTGCTTTTCCTAGATATTTTCTTATTAGAAAGAAAAACAAACTGGATCAAAGAGTTGGATTTATTTAATGAAAAGAAATAAATGTTCAGAGTGAAATTCAGAACAGAAAACAAAATTAGAATGAAAAATTTACTTCTTTATATTTTACTAACCGTTTCTTTTGCAGTTTCTGCACAAGAAAAAGACAAATCATTGCCTGTTGGGAATGAAGAATATAAGCAGAATAAATTTACTGATGCTGAGGCAAACTATAGAATTTCGGAATCAAAATTCCCTAAAAAAACTGCAGCAGCCTATAATTTAGGAAATACCATTTACAGACAAAATCAAGTTTCGGAAGCTAAATTTGCTTACGCGAAAGCGATAAAAAATGCCAAAACAAGACCTGAAAAACACAAGGCCTACCATAACCTTGGAAATACTTTCATGAAAGAGAAAGATTACACTCAGGCAGTTGAAGCATATAAGCAAGCCTTACGCAATGATCCGACAGATGAGGAAACGCGTTACAATTACGCTTACGCGAAACAAAAACTAAAAGAAAATCCTCCGAAAAACGACCAGAACAAAGATAAAAACAAGGACAAAGACAAGGATAAGGATAAAAATAAAGACAAGAACAAGGATAACAATAAAGATAAAGACAAGGATAAAAAAGACGATAAAGGCGACCAAGACAAGGACAAAAAAGACGGCAAAAATGATCCTAAGCAAGATGATAAGTCTGACAACCAAGGACAGCCAAAACCACAGCCAGGCGGAATATCAAAAGAGCGAGTTCAGAATTTATTAGATGCGGTAAATAATGAAGAAAAGAAAATTCAGGACAAAGTAAATGCTCAGAAAGTAAAAGCAAATCCTAAGAAAACAGAAAAAGACTGGTAGGATTTTGAGTTTAATCGTTTAATTGTTTATTTGTTTATTTGTTTAATCGAATATACAGTTAAACGATTAAACGGTTAAACAGTTTAACAGCTAAATAAACAACGACTAAAACAAAGAATGAAAAGATATTTAATTCTATTTCTAATCACTTTTCAAGGACTGATGGCTCAGGTGCAATTTGAAGCCAGAGTCAGCAAGAATACACTTGGAGTAAACGAAAGACTTCGCATTGATTTCATCATGAATGTTGACGGAGATAATTTCGAACAGCCTTCTTTTGATGGATTTAAAATGGTTGCTGGTCCAAGCCAACAGATTAGCCAATCTTGGATAAACGGACGCAGTTCTTTTCAAAAAATATATTCTTATATCTTACAGCCTGAGAGAAAAGGCGCTATAACAATCAAACAGGCAGCAATAGAATTTAATGGGCAGGTTTACAAAACCAATCCGATAAAGGTTACAGTAACCAATGCAGTTGCTCAAGAAAGAGATCCAAATGACAGACCTCCAGGATCTCCTGACGAATTATTGGAACTTGTTGCCGAAATCTCAAAAACAAATCCTTACTTAAACGAACCAATTACAGTTGTTTACAAATTATATTTTAATAATATCGGAGTAAACCGTTTTAAAGAATTGGCAAAACCTAAATACAATGATTTCTGGAATCAGAATATAGCCATTAAGCAATTACAGATTGAAGAAGGAAATTATAAAGGTCAGAGATGTTATTCTGTAATCTTGATGAAAACCGTTTTATATCCGCAAAAGTCTGGAAGATTGACAATTGATCCTCTTTCTTTAGATATTGAAATAGAAATGGCTTCCAATCGTCGTGATATGTTTGGCCAAATGATTACAACACAAGGCAATAAAGTAGTTTCTGCTGGGGCAAAAACAATTAACGTAAAACCACTTCCTGAAACTGGAAAACCCGAAAGTTTTACTGGTGCTGTCGGAAAATTGAACTTTACGGTTACTCCATCAAAAACAACACTTAAAAATGGCGAAGGCCTAGACTTAATTGTAAGTGCTCAGGGAACTGGAAACATGAAGTTATTTACGCTTCCAAAACCAGTTGTTCCAAATGCACTAGAAATGTATGATCCTGTTCATGATGAGAGTGTAACAACTTCTCTAACGGGTATGTCTGGAAGAATTACAGATAAGTATACTATTGTTCCTCAATACAGAGGAAAATATGCCATTAAACCAATGCAGTTTTCGTATTTTGATTTGAGTAGCGGAACTTATAAAACGATCACTTCAAAAGAAATTATGATTGATGTTTTAGACGGGCCAACACCTGCTGAGGCAAATACAGGAGCAGCTTCTAAAAATGTTGTGGCCAAAGCAGATCAATTCAAAAACATTAAATCTAAAACAGCATTAATTCCAATTGAGAAAAAGGATTTTTACGATTCAAATCTGTATTTAGGATTATTGTTTGCTCCATTCATCATTATTCCGATTATCATTTTAGCTAGAAAGAAAAAAGAAGCTATGGATAGTGATGTTACTGGAAACAGAATAAGAATGAACAATAAGCTGGCTAAGAAATATTTATCGCAAGCGAAGAAACATCTTAACAACAAAGAGCCTTTCTATATCGCACTTGAAAAAGCAATGCATAATTTCTTGAAAGCTAAACTGCATATTGAAACTTCAGAAATGAGTAAAGACAATATTAGAGAATTGCTATTGTCTAGAAATGCAAATGCAGAAACGGTTCAGAATTTTATTGCTTTAACTGAAAACTGCGAATTTGCACGTTATGCACCAGCATCGAGCGCTTCGATTCAGCAGGATTATGATAAAGCGGTTATGATTATTTCTGAATTAGAAAAACAGATTGTTTAATTTTTTTACGCAATCCCGATAGCTATCGGGAGCTAAGAAAAATGATTTAGATTGGGTCGAATTTAAGTTCGCAAAGTTGAAAATCTTATTAAAAAAGAAAATGAAAAACATACTATATCTCTTTTTATTCATCTCGCAGGTTTTCTTTGCGCAAGGGCGCTTTGAAGCAGGAAATGCATTGTACCAAAAAGGGCAATATAAAGAAGCGGCACAGGTTTATGAGAACATTATAAAAGAAGATAAACTGCAGTCTGCCGAATTGTATTTTAATCTTGGAAACTGTTATTACAAACTAAATCAAGTTGCGCCTTCAATTTATAATTATGAAAAGGCTTTGGTTCTTAAACCGAACGATCCTGAAACTTTAAACAACCTAAAATTTGCCAAAAAACTGACTATTGACGAAATCAAAGAAGTTCCAAAAGTAGGTTTTGCCAAACTGATTCAGAACTTTACTTCTATTTTTGATTATAATACTTGGGCTAAAATTTCTGTTTCGCTTGGTTTTGTATTTTTATTGAGTTTTATCGGGTATTATTTTTCAAATGCTACATTGGCAAAAAGAATTTATTTTGTCGGAATGTTTATCATTCTGGTTGCTTTTACTTTAAGCATTTCGGCTGGAATATCTGAAAAAAATCATTTTGAAAACGATCGTGTTGCTATTGTTTTTTCTGAATTAAGCCAAGTACGACACAAACCTGAAAAATCTTCAAATGGCATTATTTTATTGCACGAAGGAGCAAAAGTTTATGTTTTGGAAAGTATTGCTGGCTGGAAAAAAATCGAGCTGACAGACGGAACACAAGGCTGGATTGATTCTTCAACAATTAAAGAAGTGAAATAAAGTTTTAAAATATTTAAATATAAAAATCCCAAATTCCAATTACTGTTTTGGAATTTGGGATTTTATTTTTTTTGGAATTTTAAATTATTTGGAATTTAATAATTAATTCACTGCATCAACCAATCGTACAAATTCAGATCTGTAACCATCTTCATCATTAGATAAACCAGATTTTGCCAATTTTTTGATTTCCGAACTTGAACTGCTGGCAATGTATTTTGAATCTCTCAGTTTTAATCCGAACCAAGAAACTGCCGTTGTAAATTTGAAATCTGCAGAGCTGTTTTCTAAGTCTGTTTTCTTATCTGCTATAACATTTACGATTTCAACACTTTTGTTGCCATCAGGTTTTTTATACCTGAATTTTACAGTTGCCAACTCATCGTTATGATTTTCAGTTGCTTTTGGCGTTTTAGTGTATTTCAAATCTGACGGAACATAATCACTCTCTACGCCAACTGGAACTATTTCATACAAAGCCGTAACCGAATGTCCGCTTCCTAATTCACCCGCATCAATTTTATCATTTTTAAAATCTTCTGCATTCAATTTTCGGTTTTCATAACCAATCAATCGATACGCTTGAACATGATTCGGATTAAACTCAATTTGGATTTTTACATCTTTCGCGATAGCAAACATTGACCCTTTAAATTCTTTTCCAAGAAAACGATTCGCTTCCTGAATATTATCGATATAAGCATAATTTCCGTTTCCTTTGTCGGCAAGAATTTCCATTTTACTGTCTTTGTAATTTCCCATTCCAAATCCTAAAACGGTTAAGAAAACACCAGATTCTCTTTTCTGTTCAATCAATTTCAGCATATCATCATCAGAAGAAGCGCCAACATTAAAATCTCCGTCCGTAGCTATCACTACTCTATTGTTTCCTTCTTTGATAAAATTCTGTTGTGCGAGTTTGTACGCCAATTCGATTCCTTCTCCTCCTGCTGTGCTTCCGCCTGCATGCAAATCATCAAAAGCATCCATAATTTCGTCTTTATTATCTCCCGAAGTTGGCTCCAAAACTACTCCTGCAGATCCCGCATAAACCACAATCGAAACTTTATCGATGCTTCGAAGTTCTTTCACTAAAATTTTCATTGATTCTTTCAGCAATGGTAATTTGTTTGCCTCATCCATCGAACCAGAAACATCCACAAGAAAAACAAGATTAGTAGCCGGCAAATTTGCCATTGGAATATTTTTTCCCTGCAAACCAATCTTTAGCAGTCGGCTGTTTTTATTCCACGGACAATCGCTGTATTCTGTATTAATCGCAAACGGATGTTCACCATCTGGCTGTGGATATTTGTATTTAAAGAAGTTGATCATTTCTTCAACACGAACGGCATCTTTTGGAACTTTCTGCCCTTCGTTTATAAATCTGCGGATATTGGTATACGATGCATTATCAACATCGATAGAAAATGTAGAAAGCGGTTCTTTTAGCGGAGATTCAAACGGATTTTCTTCTAATCCCGCATAGCTTTCTGTATTGGTCTCAGGAATATAATTTTCCTCTTCAATTAAATCGGTCGTAGCTGCAATTGCAGTAGAGTCTGCAGTTTCCACGGTAGCATAATCAACTTTCTTACAGCCGAAAATAGTAAGTACGAGGAATGCCATCATAAAGAAATTAAGATTTCTCATAAAGTAAGTTTTTAAAAAATTAATAAAAGGTTATAGGCTTCAAATAAGGACTAGCATTCCGGATTTACTAGAGGCGATTATTTGCAATTTTTCGAGTATCAAAATCGTGCCAAAATTTTTACAAATATTTTTCTTACGTGAAAATAAAATGAGAAACCTTGATTTTTAAAGGGATTTGGTGTGGAATATTTTTTTTGAATGTGAAGATTTTTTTGCCACAGATTAAAATGATTCCAAAAGATTAATCCTTTTTAATCCTTTAATCTGTGGCATTAAATTTTGAACGCTAGGATGCAAAATTAAAATGTATAAATTTTCTCTGGCGTAACGCAATAGTCCAATTTGATATCCGATTCAAAAACATCATCTATTTGGCTTACCGATTCAAAAAATGAAAGTCCGATTTTTGTGGTTTCGGGTTTGCATTCCGCTAGGAATTTATCGTAAAAACCTTTTCCGTATCCAATTCGATTTCCAAAAATATCAAAAGCTAAAAGCGGCACAAAGACAACTTCGACTTTAGAAGATGGAACTTCAATTCCGTCAACAGGTTCAGGAATATTGTATTCGTTCTTTTTGATTTTGGTGTTATCTGTTAAAAGAAAATGAGTCATTTTTCTGGATTCGAAATCACTTTTAGAAATTAGGATTTCTTTGTCTTTTCCAGAAAGTAAGTGCAACACATATTCTGTATTTACTTCTTTATGCTCTTCAATCGGAAGAAAAACATGATAATACGTTTTATCCCAAATTGGCATTTGGATTAATTGATTGGCAATAGCGAGGCTTTTCTCTTCTATTTCATCAAAAGAAAGTGCTTTACGAAGATTTTTATATTCTATTCGAAGTTCTTTTTTACTCGTCGGCATTGTCGTCTGGGGTTTTGGATAAATGATAAATGGCATCGCCTTCGTAAACAATTGGCGAATGGTTGGCATTGATTACATAACCATCATGCGGCGCTTTGACTTTTTGTTCAAATTTCCCGAACGGATCTGTAATAATGGCTAAGATAGTGCCTTTGGTTACAAATTTCCCAACCAAATTAAAATCATGAAGCAGTCCAGAACATTTTGCACGAAGCCAAATGGATTGTTTTATATAAATTGAAGGCGTTAATGCTGGTTCCATAATTTGTTTAGAATCCAACATTCCTAAATAATGAAGTAAACGTTTGGTTCCTAAAACACCTTGATTTGCAATTTCATTATTGATGTCTAATGATTTTCCGCCTTCAAAAAGCAGCATTTTTACATTGGCATTTTCGGAAGTTTTTCTAAAAGAACCACTTATATTTTTAGAATAAAGTGTAAATGGCGCATTAAAAATATCGGCCAAAACTTTTAGTTCGGGATTATTCTCCGTAATTCTAATCTGCGGTGCATTAAAACGGCTAGCACCACCTGCATGAAAATCGACAGCGTAATCTAAAATCGGCAGAATTTCTTCGACAATATGATAAGCAAATCTACTGGCAAGCGAACCTTTTTTACTTCCTGGAAAAACACGATTCAAATCACGTCCGTCTGGAAATTCTCTCGATTTATTCACAAAACCGTACATATTGATTACCGGAATGCAAATTATTGTACCACGCGCTGGTCTGTTGATTTTTTTACTGATAATCTGACGAACAATTTCTACACCGTTAATTTCATCCCCATGAATTCCTGCAGAAAATAAAACAACAGGGCCTTCATGCTTGGAACGGCGCACAATAACCGGAATATTTAGCTTTGTTGTAGTATGAAGTCGAGCAATTTCGACATTTATGGTTCTATGTTCTCCTGGCAAAATCGATTCGCCAAAAATAACCAATGGAGCACTATTTTTCATGTGAATTATAAAATCTAAATATAGAAATTATTCTTTTGATTTTGTAAATTTGAAACTAATTCAATGTTAAGCTTCTTTTAGAAATCGGAATGGTTTTTGAAAAGCTTACGGAACATCTTCAGAAACACAATAGAATGCAAAAACCGTCCTTAGATCTTCAAATTTTAACGTTGCCTGATAATCCGGGCGTCTATCAATATTATGATAAAGACGGGAAAATCTTGTACGTCGGAAAAGCTAAAAATTTAAAAAAAAGGGTTTCCTCCTATTTCAATAAAATTCACGATACTGCCAAAACCAACGTATTGGTAAAAAAAATCGTGACCATTAAACACATCGTAGTTCCAACCGAAACCGATGCGCTTTTACTGGAAAACAATTTAATTAAAACACTTCAGCCGCGATACAATGTTTTGCTTCGCGATGACAAAACATATCCGTGGATCTGTATTAAAAAAGAACCTTTTTCGAGAATATTTTCAACTCGAAACATGGTCAAAGACGGCTCTGAATATTTTGGTCCTTACACCAGTTTCAAAACTGTACATACGATTTTAGATTTAATTAAAGAGTTATACCCGCTTCGAACTTGCAATTACGATTTGAGCGAATCGAACATTAATTCAGGAAAATTTAAAGTTTGTCTGGAATATCATATTGGCAACTGCAAAGGCCCATGCGAAGGCTTGGAGCCTTTGGAAGAATACCAAAGACAGGTTAACGCGATTCGCGAAATCTTGAAAGGAAACTTCAAAGAAAGTTTGAAGGATTTTAAGAAAATAATGAATACTTATGCGCAGAATTTACAATTTGAGGAAGCGCAGAAAATAAAAGAAAAGATTGAAGTTTTAGAAAACTATCAATCCAGATCTACTATTATCAATCCAAAGATTACCAATATTGATGTTTTCTCTATTGTTTCTGACGAAAGTGCGGCTTATGTCAACTTTCTACAGATTTCTCACGGTTCAATTATTCGTTCTCATACTTTAGAAATAAAGAAAAAGCTCGATGAAAGTGATGAAGAATTACTGGAATTGGCAATTATAGAACTTCGCGAGCGTTTTCAATTATTATCAAAAGAAATCATTGTTCCTTTTGAAATGGATTTAGGCGAAAACATTAAAGTGACCGTTCCGCAACTTGGAGATAAAAAACAGATTTTAGATTTATCGATTCGAAATGCAAAATTCTACCGAATCGAACAGTTAAAACAATTACAGATTGTAGATCCTGATCGTCACGTAAACCGAATTATGGCACAGATGCAGAAAGATTTACGTCTTCCGTCTGAGCCAAGACATATAGAATGTTTTGATAACTCGAACATTCAAGGAACAAATCCTGTTGCTGCTTGTGTAGTTTTTAAAGACGGAAAACCGAGCAAAAAAGATTATCGCCATTTTAATGTCAAAACCGTTGAAGGCCCGAATGATTTTGCTTCGATGACCGAAATTGTGTATCGCCGTTACAAAAGACTTTTAGATGAAAATGAGCCTTTACCCCAATTAATTATTATTGACGGTGGAAAAGGACAACTTTCGGCAGCCTTAAAAAGTATAGACGATTTAGGTTTAAGAGGAAAAGTGGCCATTATTGGAATTGCAAAACGTTTGGAAGAACTTTTCTATCCTGGCGATTCGATTCCGTTATATCTCGATAAAAAATCAGAGACTTTAAAAGTGATTCAGCATTTAAGAAACGAGGCGCATAGATTCGGAATCACATTTCATAGAGACAAACGAAGCAAATCGGCACTTAATTCTTCCGTTGAAAGCATTCCTGGAATTGGAGAAAAAACCATGACTACGTTAATACAACATTTCAAAAGTGTTAAAAGATTAAAATTGGCTACAGAAAAAGAAATTTCAGCCATTGTAGGTGTTTCTAAAGCCAAAAAAATTGTCGAATTTTATCACAATAATCAATCTTAAGAATGAAAATAGCAATATTGTACATCCTTATTTTATTTTCTGCAAATTGTTTCAGTCAAAAAAATATTGAGTTTTATCAAAAAGATCAAACAAAAATAAAAATAAATCTACCGAAAGATTCTGAAAAATTAGAAGTGCACTCTTCTAAAAACAATAAGCCACAAATTATACTTAACATCGAAATTTCAGGTTCAATTACAGGTAAAGAATCAAATATCGAAATAGAAGATTATAATTTTGATGGTTACAAAGATTTTTCCGTTTACCATACAGATGATGGAATGGGAGTCTACAGGGTTTATCAAATCTTTATTTACAATCCGACAAATGGTTTGTTTAAAGAAGCAAAAATACCATCAAACTCTAGCCCTGAATGCAGTGAATTTTGTGATGTTGCAATAAATAAAAAAGACAAAACGTTTGAATCTACCTGCAGAGGCGCCGCAAGATGGCACACTGACAGATGGAAATTTAACAAAAACAATAAGTTAACACTGCTAAAAAGTAAATCAGAGTAATACAATATATTAAAGTCAAAAAAATGCCGACTTTTACAAAAACAATTAGCTAATAGTTTATGCGCCTAAACCAGCTGTCCATTTCAAATACTCGGTCAAAAGGATTTTTTTCCAATCCCAAAAAAGGAGCTTCTTGCGTCGCTCTTTTTTGGCAGGAAAAAATAACCTTTTGCATCTCGCAGTTTTCCATTTCCATCTGGGGCGTGTCAACACTCATTTTCATAATGACATTTTTATTTTCGCAGGAAGTATTTTCACAGGAAATAAAAAAAGACAGTGTTAAAAGACCCAAAATCGGATTGGTTCTAAGCGGCGGTGGCGCCAAGGGTTTTGCCCATATCGGAGTTTTAAAAGTTCTGGAAGAAGCCGGAATCAAAATTGATTATATTGGCGGAACTAGTATGGGATCTGTAATCGGTGGACTTTATGCTTCTGGCTACAACGCCTCGCAAATTGATTCGATTTTTAAAAAAACCAATTTTGACGAATTAATTAACGATTATATTCCGCGTTCGTCCAAAAACTTCTACGGTAAAAAGAATGACGAATTATATGCTGTTGTTTTGCCGTTTAGCAATTTCAGAATTGGCATTCCTGAAGCTCTTTCAAAAGGAATGTATAATTATAATTTATTGAGCAGCTTAACTAGAAATGTGCGTCATGTTCGTGATTTCAACAAACTTCCGACTCCGTTTTTATGCATCGGAACCAATATTGAAACTGGCGAAGAAGTTTTATTAAACAAAGGAAATCTTGTTCAGGCCATGATGGCAAGTGCTGCTTTTCCTTCCCTATTTACTCCTGTAGAAATTGATGGAAATTTATTGGTTGATGGCGGTGTGGTAAATAATTACCCAATACAGGAAGTTCGCAATCTTGGTGCAGATATCATTATCGGGGTTGACGTTCAGGACGATTTGCTGAAAAGAAAAAACCTGAAAAATGCCACGAGAATTTTGGTTCAGATTACCAATCTGCAATCTATCGAAAAAATGAAAAACAAAAGAAAAGATACCGATGTTTATATCAAGCCGGATATTCGTGACTTTGGCGTTATTTCATTTGACCGAGGAGAAGAAATCATCAGAAAAGGAGAAGAAGCGGCTTTTGCTGTCTATGAAAAACTCAAAACATTGACAGATGAAAATAATTTCTATAAAAAACCAAAATTAAAACTAGTTTCAGATACTCTTCATATTCAAGATATAAATACTGATAAATTAGAAAATTACACCAAAGAATATATTCGCGGTAAACTTCGTTTCAAACCAGGAAGCACCATAACTTATGATGGACTTAAAGCTGGAATTAACAACTTAAATGCTACACAAAACTTTAGCACGATTTCCTATTGTCTTCAGCCAAATGGAGACAAAGACAACTTAGATTTAGTTTTAAGAGAAAACCCAACTCAGACCTATCTAAAACTTGGTCTTCATTATGATGGGCTTTACAAAAGTGCTGTTTTATTAAATCTCACTCATAAAAAGACTTTCTTAAAGAATGACGTTACTTCGCTCGACATTATTTTGGGCGATAATTTCAGATATGATTTTAACTATTATGTCGAAAATGGTTTTAATATCAGTTTTGGTTTTCGTTCCAGATTGAATCAATTTAATAGAAATGTAACGACTAGTTTGAGTGGCGTTCTTAAAGAAACCCCAAATGTCAATCTTATTAATGTTGATTTCATGGACATAAATAATCAAGCTTATTTTCAAACTATTTTTGTACAGAAATTTTTAATGGGCGGTGGTCTAGAATATAAATATTTAAAAATCAGTTCGCCAACACTTACCAATGAAGACAATATAATTGATAAAAGCAGTTACTTTAGTGCCTTTGCTTATTTGAAATATGATTCGTTTGATGATAAATATTACCCAAGTTCTGGATTATATTTTTCTACAGATTTGCAGACCTATATGGCATCATCAGATTATACCAATGAATTTAAACCATTTTCTATCGCAAAAGCCGAGGTAGCAATTGTTAGACCTCTATTTAAAAAAGCAACCATAAAATTTGGGTCCGATGCCGGGTTTAATATTGGCAGTGACAGCGTTCCGTTTTTTGATTTCATATTTGGAGGTTATGGCTACAACAAAATAAATAATTTCAATTATTTCTACGGATATGATTTTCTAAGCATTGCTGGCAACAGTTATATTAAAACTGATATTAATATTGATTACGAAATCTTCAAAAAAAATCACATCAATGTATCAGCAAATTTTGCCAACTTAGGAGATGATATTTTTTCTTCTGTAGATTGGGTTTCTATGCCTAAGTACACAGGATACGCAATTGGTTATGGTTTAGAAACCATAATTGGACCAATTGAAGTAAAACAATCTTGGTCTCCAGAATTGTCAAAAAGCTTTACGTGGTTTAGTATCGGGTTTCAATTTTAGCCTTAAAACAGAGAATACTTCAATAAATTCTGTCTATTTTTTTACATCATAAAAATTAAATCGAAAAAACTAAGTTATTTTATAGTTATAAATAATATAATTTTTATTTTTACTTCGAAAAAATTACGACATTTGTTATAATGAAAACAAATTGGACAGGTTTATTAGAGTATCTTCAATTCCTCATCAAGAGAAATCCCGAGTAATGGCTCTATCGAATTGAAATAATTAGTCAATTGAAAAAATTGAACTGATTGTTTATCTCTGCAATTCAAATTTTCGAATTATCTAATTTACTAATTATCTAATTGAAAAGCCATGCCACTATATCATAAACTTGGGGATTTCCCTCAAAAAAGACACACCCAATTCGAAAAACCAAATGGAGGTTTTTACTACGAACAATTGTTCGGAACTGAAGGTTTTCACGGACATTCGTCTCTATCTTATCACGTACACAGACCAACACAGGTTAAAGAAATTTTAAATTCTTATTCGGTTGAACCTAAAATTGCAATCGGAAAAAATATAAAATCACTTCTTTTTAAAGGTTTTGAACTAAAACCTGAAAATGATTTTTTGGATAGTCGAAAAGCTATGTTAGTTAATAAAGACTGCATCATAGGTTTGGCTGCACCAAAAGAATCGCTTCGAAATTATTTCTACAAAAATGCCGATGCCGATGAAATGCTTTTCATTCACAGAGGAAAAGGAAAATTAAGAACCATGTTAGGAAATATTCCGTTTGAATATGGCGATTATTTAATTATTCCGCGTGGCATTATTTATCAGATTGATTTTGAAACAGAAGACAACCGATTATTTTATGTAGAATCGTACTCTCCTTTTTACACTCCAAAACGTTATAAAAACCAATCTGGCCAGCATTTAGAGCATTCTCCGTTTTGCGAGCGTGATTTTATTCTGCCTAACGAATTGGAAACGCACGACGAAAAAGGCGATTTTTTAATTAAAATCAAAAAAGAAGGGATGATGCACGAAGTGGTTTATGCCACACATCCGTTTGACGTTGTGGGCTGGGATGGCTACAATTTCCCATACGGATTTTCAATTCACAATTTCGAACCTATAACTGGGCGTGTACACCAACCGCCACCAGTACATCAAACTTTTGAAACAGCAACTTTTGTTGTTTGTTCATTCTGCCCAAGACTTTACGATTATCACCCAAAAGCTATTCCAGCACCATACAATCACAGCAATATAGATTCTGACGAAGTACTATATTATGTTGATGGTGACTTTATGAGCCGTAACAATATCGAGCAAGGTCATATTACTTTACACCCAAAAGGAATTCCACACGGTCCAGCGCCTGGCGCAATGGAACGCAGTATCGGTCACAAAGAAACTCAGGAATTAGCCGTTATGGTGGATACTTTCCGTCCATTAATGGTTACTGAAGAAGCTATGGGTCTTGATGACGGTCAGTACTATAAATCTTGGACTGAATAATTTTTTAATGTGGCAATATGTCAATTAGATAATTAGACAATTAAATTTTGTAATTTTAAACCTACAAAATTAATTATCTCATTATCAAATTTTCTAATTATCATATTAAACAAATGACTTTTAATGAAAAATACAAAGACAACGCTCTTTTAATTAAGACTTTCAATTTCGCGCTAAACATAATTGATTACACAACAGAACTTCAAGATCAAAAGAAATTCGTAATTGCAAATCAGTTATTAAAAAGCGGAACATCTATTGGAGCAAATTCTAAAGAGTCACAAAATGCAGAAAGCAAAGCTGATTTTATTCATAAACTAAAAATTGCAATCAAGGAAGCAGATGAAACAGAGTATTGGCTGTTTTTATGTGATGCTCATAGAGAATATCCAAATTGCAAACGTTTATTAAATGATCTTTCAGAAATTTTAAAAATTTTAAATAAAATAATATCAACATCAAGGAGGAATTAGAAAATTAGAAAATGTGTCAATTAGAAAATTAACGCATTTCAAGAATTATCTCATTTTCTCATTATCAAATTATCTAATTATGAGCAAAGAAGTAAAATCAGTAGAATACGGATTAGAAAAAATATTTGAGGGAGCACAAGATTTCCTTCCATTATTAGGAACAGATTATGTAGAATTTTATGTAGGTAATGCTAAACAAGCAGCGCATTATTACAAATCTGCATTCGGATATCAATCATTGGCTTACGCGGGATTAGAAACTGGAGTAAAAGACAGAGCGTCTTATGTTTTAAAACAAGATAAAATCAGAATTGTTTTAACTACTCCATTAACAGCAGATTCTCCAATTAATGAACATCTGAAAAAACATGGTGACGGAGTAAAAGTTGCAGCTCTTTGGGTTGAAGACGCTACAAAATCATACGAAGAAACTATGAAACGTGGCGCTCGTTCTTTCATGGAGCCAACTGTTGAAGAAGATGAATTTGGACAAGTGATCCGTTCTGGAATTTATACATACGGAGAAACTGTTCACATTTTTGTTGAAAGAAAAAATTACAATGGAGTTTTCTTGCCGGGTTATAGAGAATGGAAATCTGATTTTAACCCAGAATCAACTGGATTAAAATATATAGATCACATGGTTGGAAATGTTGGATGGAACGAAATGAACACTTGGGTAAAATTCTACGAAGAAGTTATGGGATTCGTAAACTTCTTATCTTTTGACGACAAACAAATCACTACAGAATATTCTGCTTTGATGAGTAAAGTAATGTCTAACGGAAACGGAAGAATTAAATTTCCAATCAACGAACCAGCTGAAGGAAAGAAAAAATCTCAAATCGAAGAATATTTAGATTTCTATGGTGGTCCTGGAATTCAACATATTGCGATAGCTACAGATGATATTATCAAAACCGTATCTCAATTAAGAGCACGTGGTGTTGAATTTTTATCAGCCCCTCCTCATACTTATTATGAAGCAATTCCAGAAAGATTAGGAGTTCACATGGACATGATGAAAGAAGATTTGAACGAAATCGAAAAATTAGCGATCATGGTAGACGCCGACGAAGATGGTTACTTATTACAGATTTTTACTAAGCCAGTTCAAGACAGACCGACGCTTTTCTTCGAAATTATTCAGAGAATGGGTGCAAAAGGGTTCGGCGCAGGTAACTTTAAAGCCCTTTTTGAGTCTATCGAAAGAGAGCAAGAATTGAGAGGAACACTATAAATTGTTAATTTTGATACACAAAACAGCATAATTCGCCAAAAAATGATGGTTTTTTTGCAAATGTTATGTTAAACTTGACTTTTGCTATTTGATTTTTGAACTTTCTATCTATCTTTGCACTCGCAAATCAGGAAGGGGTGGTTTCCTTCCGAATTGATATAAATTTCATAATTTATAGTTTTTTGGTTAGTTAATAGCATAAAAACTCAGTCATCTTTGACTGAGTTTTTTTGTTTTGGTACATTTGGAATAGAATTTGCATTTATCTATCTTTATAATTAAATGTAACGATTGTACTATGAAAAAGCTCATCCTCACTATATTAGCACTAACACTACTAGCTTTCAGCCCTCAAAAAGAAGACGCTTTCGACACTGGAGAATATTTCAAATTTAGAATACATTACGGAATTGTAAATGCTGGATATGCAACACTTGAAGTTAAAGACGCTACCATAAACAACAAAAAGGTATATCACTCTGTTGGAAAAGGTTACACAACTGGAATGTCGAAATTTTTCTTTAAAGTGGAAGATTTATATGAAAGCTATTTTGACAAAGAAACAGGAAAACCGTACCGTTATGTCAGAAAAATTGACGAAGGCGGTTATACCAAAAATCAAGAAGGTTTTTTTAATCAAAATGAAAATAAAGTTTTAGTAAAAGACTATAAACGAAAATCAGAAAAAACCATTATGGTTTCAGAAGAAGTCCAAGATATTGTTTCTGCATTTTATTTTCTGAGAAACCATCCAAATATCGACAAACTCAAATCTGGAGAAGCCATTACAATCGATATGTTTTTTGATGATGAAATCACAAAATTTAAGTTAAAATATGTAGGTCGTCAAGATATAACGACTAAATTTGGAACCGTTTCTACGATGGTCTTCAAACCATTAGTACAGACTGGAAGAGTATTTAAAGAAAAAGAAAGTTTAACGCTCTGGATAACAGACGACGTAAACAAAATTCCAATTAGAATTAAAGCAGATTTGGCAGTAGGATCTCTTAAAGCCGATCTTGATGAATATAAAGGATTGAAAAGTCCACTTAAAGCAAAAAAATAATGAACCCTACAGATCATTCTGAAGCAATTTTAAAAGAAATTGACCTTAAATTTCAAGCCATAAATCAAAAAACTGACGTTCAGTTAGAAGGATTGCTTTGGGCAAAACCAATTACTTATTGGGATTACATTCAAACTGATGCGCTATTAAATCTACAAATTCAGCGCACTACACTTCCTGACGAAATGGTTTTTATCATGTATCATCAGGTAAATGAATTAATCTTTAAAATGATTTTGTGGGAAATTGACCAGATTGCAGAAACAGAAAACATTCAGGTTGATTTTTTCAGCGAAAGATTATCAAGAATTACAAGATACTTTGACATGCTTACCAATTCGTTCAGCATTATGGAAAACGGAATGGAAGTAGATCAATATATGAAGTTCAGAAATACTCTTACTCCAGCAAGCGGATTCCAAAGCGCTCAATATAGAATGATCGAATTTGCTTCAACTGATGTTATCAATTTGACAGACCGCAGATACAAAGCAAACTTTGATGAAAACACCGATTTGGAAACCAGCTTTGAACATCTTTATTGGCAAGCAGCCGGGAAAGATTATCAGACCGGCGAAAAATCATATTTGTTGAATGAGTTTGAAAAGAAATATAAAGAGCCGTTTTTAAGACAAATGGCTTCTTTCAAAACAAAAAACCTTTGGCAAAAATTCATCCAATTACCTATTGAAGATCAACAAAATGCAGCATTGATCGATGCAATGCGTCATTACGACAAAACAGTAAATATTACTTGGGTAATGCAACATCTTAATACTGCAAGAAAATACATCTTGGAAAGTGGAAAAGGCAATGGCGAAGCTACAGGTGGAAGTGATTGGCAAAAATATATGCACCCAAAATACCAAAGACGCATCTTTTTTCCTAAATTGTGGACCGAAGAAGAATTGTCCAATTGGGGAAATGAAACCGAAGTTTAATTTCACCACAAAAAATTTATAAAGTTTGAAAAAAGCAGTCGTAATTTTAATTGTCTTGTTTTCTATTTTTTCATGTAAAAAAGAAGAAGAAAAAGTAGAAGCAAAAATTACTAAACCAGCAACCAAAAAAATAGAATTCGGTTTTAATTACGCAGACTTTAATGTTGTTAATGATACTATTTCAAAAGGAGATTCTTTTGGATCAATTCTTCAAAGCCAAAATATTGGAGATAAAAAAGTACATGATATTGTTGAACAAGTAAAGGATTCTTTTAATGTTAGAAGTATTCGTTACGGCAAACCTTTTACATTGCTTCGTTCAAAAAATAAAACCAATAATCTTCAGGCTTTTATATATCAACCTGATGCATTAACCTATTATGTAATTGATTTCAGAGACAGTATTGCAAAAGCTTATAAAAAAATAAAACCGGTAACTTTAAAAAGAAAAATTATTGGCGGAGTTTTAAAAACTTCATTATCTGAAACTTTAGGAGGCGAAGATGTAGAAACAGCTTTGGCCAGCAGAATTACAAAAGTATTTTCTTGGTCTATTGACTTCTTCAAACTTAAAAAAGGAGATCGTTATGGGTTAATTTTCACAGAACGTTTCATTAACGGAAAAACGTATGATGGCGTTGAAGATCTTGAAGCCGCATTTTTCGAGTATAAAGGTAAAATCGTTTATGCTTTTCCTTTTGAAAGAGACACTACTTCTGGAAAGATTGAATATTATGACGATCAAGGAAAAACACTTAAAAATTTCTTCCTAAAAACGCCGATCAAATTCAGCCGAATCACTTCAAGATTCACAATGAATAGATTTCACCCTGTTCAGCATACTTGGAAAGCACACAAAGGAACCGATTACGCTGCTCCAACAGGAACGCCAATTTCTACTACGGCATCGGGAGTTGTAGAAACTACAGGCTATACTGCAGGAAACGGAAACTTTGTAAAAGTAAAACACAACGGAACCTACTCTACTCAATATTTACACATGTCTAAAATCTTGGTTCGCCGCGGACAACGCGTTACGCAAGGCCAGACAATTGGTTTAGTTGGAAGTACAGGTTTAGCTTCTGGTCCACACGTTTGTTATCGTTTCTGGAAAAATGGCGTACAAGTAGATGCGCTTCGATTGAATCTTCCAACTGGAGAATCTCTAACAGGAAGCGATAGAACTCGTTTTATGACTCAGATTGAACCTCTGAAAAGAGAGTTAGACAGTATTGGAAATCTGTAAATCATCTTTTTGAATTGAAAATCATGAAAAACGCACGCCTTAAAACCATGTATCATGAAACTTTTTCTGGTTTAAAATTATTTTACAGAGACAGCAATCTTTCTGAGAATTTGATTTCAAATTATAAAGTCGGACAGATCATTCAAGAAAAAGGTTTTACTGATATGAGTTCGATTGGCGGTGGACTTTCTGGAAATTTGAGATATTTAATTGCAAGCGCGCATGCCAAAGATTTGTCAAAATTTAATCCTGATTCCGCAAAAATTGGACATTTTCTTTTAGACTCAATTACCTATTTTAAAGTATTGGACATTCAGAAAGTAGATGATAAAACGCAAGTCTTTCTTTTAAATATTCCAGACAATTCGATTTCACTTTTCAAAAATTCATCTTCAAACTTAGAGGAAGAAATTATAGAAAAAGCTCAAAAACGCTTTCGCGAAAAAATCGATGCCGTTTTAATCCCAGAATTGCAAACCGAAATTTGGAAAGAAAGAACTAAACTTCCAATTGGAATGGATGAAAACGGTCAGTTATTTTTTGATGATTCTAAGATCAAAACTGAATCTCCAAAAAGAATTGATGTTGATATCACAAAGAAAATAATAGAGATTAATAAAAAGCCTTGGTGGAAATTTTGGTAAACAA
This sequence comes from Flavobacterium sp. UW10123, assembly GCF_040538975.1. Taxonomy (NCBI): domain Bacteria; kingdom Pseudomonadati; phylum Bacteroidota; class Flavobacteriia; order Flavobacteriales; family Flavobacteriaceae; genus Flavobacterium; species Flavobacterium sp. UW10123. The sequence continues at coordinate 11,309 of NZ_JBEWQE010000009.1, read as the reverse complement.
ACTTCTTAATTATTAGGAATATCTTTTTCTAAATTCAGAAGGATTCATTCCTTTATGTTTTTTAAAAACTTTATTTAAATGGCTTTCATCCGAAAAATTTAACTCATCTGCAATTTCATTAATTCGCATATCGCTGTTTAAAAGTCTGGCTTCAATTAATCTCAGTTTGTAGTTTCCAATATATTCTTGCAATGTTTCACCCGTTTGCTTTTTAAAATATTTACCCAAATAATTAAGAGCGATACTAAAGTGACTACTTATTTTTTCTGATTTTAATTCTTTTGGATTGTAGATATTCTCTTGAATATAATGGAGAATTTCAAGAACCATTTCTCCGGTTGTTTCTTTAATATTCTTTGGGAGTTTCAAAGCAATGTTTCTTGCAACAATTATAATTATTGTATTTACAATCTGCTCAATAATCTTTTGATGATATATCTGCTGATTGTTTTGCTCACTGATTATATTTTCTATCAATGAAGCAATTAAAGGTTTATCAATTTGATTTTTCAAAATACAACATGGGCGATGACTTGCATTTTGCAAAATATACTCCATTCTCAAAACTGTTTCGGATTGCCCATTTTGAGAACCTGCTTTTACGTAATATTCATTAAATCGAAGAAAGAAGAATTTTGTTGGTGTTATAATTTCAAACGAGTGCACATCTTGTGGTGTCACCAAAAATAGATTTCCTTTTCGATATTGAAACTTATTGTCATTAATAACTTGAATTCCTGTTCCATCAACAATATAAATCAATTCAAAGAAATTGTTTTTCCGAATTGTTTTCGGAAACTGCTCCAGTTCTTTAAAATCAACTTCAAAAGGAAGATATAAATTCTTGTTTGTCATTATGCTAAAATACAATTTTAGTACCAATAAGTACAATTTTCAACGAAAGCTAACTTCTTAATTTTGTTTCAGATAACAAACTAAAAATCTGCAAAATGAAAATACTTTTAATTGGAGCAAATGGTGAAATTGGTAAACTATTGCATCCTGCTTTCGCAAAAAATCATGAAATAATTTCGGCTGGAAGAAACAGCGGCGATTTCAAAATCGACTTATCAGATTCAAATTCGATTGAAAAATTATTTGAAGAAGTAAAAAACATTGACGCTTGTATTTGTGTGGCGGGCGATTGCTACACAGGAGATTTACTTTCGCTTGACGAAAAAAAATTAAATATTGGCATTCAAAACAAATTGCTTGGACAAATTAATCTAGTTTTAATTGGCCAAAAACACTTAAACGATAACGGATCAATTACACTCACTTCAGGAAAAATGGGCGATAAACCCGTGAAGAACAATATAAGCAAAGCTATTGTAAATGGCGGAATCAACAGTTTTGTTTTGGCAACTTCGTTAGAATTAGAAAGAGGAATCAGAATAAATGCTATTAGTCCGGCAAAAGTCGTGGATATTCCAACTGAAGATTTAATAAACGCTTATGCGAAGAGTATTGAAGAAACTATAAATGGAGAAATTATTAAGGTAAACTATTAAATTTTTAAAAGATGAAAAAAGCAATTTTGATTCTATTGATTTTGATTTTAAATTCAATACACGCACAAAAAAAATCTGATTTTTCGGGTTCATGGACTTTGGTTTCGGTTGAAAACACAAATTCTGACGGAACCAAAAGCCTTCCGTACGATGTAAATCCGAAAGGCTTTTTGTTCTTTGATGAAAAAGGAAATTATACAGTTCAGATTTATAAAGACAAAAGAGCAAAAATTATTTCAGGAGATAAAAATAAATGCACACCCGAAGAAAACGCGGCAATTGTTCAAGGAAGCAATTCGCATTTTGGCGAATATGAAATTGACGAAACAAATAAGACAATAACTTTTAAAATAAAAACGGCATCTTTTCCAAATTGGGAAGGAACGATTCAAAAGAGATCGTATACATTTACAAACAACCAACTTAAATATGCTGTAACCAATACTACGCAAGGCGGAAAATCGGTAACAGCTGAAGTTGTCTGGAAAAAGTTATGATGTCGTTTTCATAAAACGTTTTCGTAACTAATTGTTATATAATTGCAAACCGCTCCCCTTTTAAAAGTTATTTCAGTATTTTTGTGTTTCAGAAAACAAACTCAATTATAGATAAAAATGGCTTTAAACACAACAAACCCAACTGGGACTGAAGCGTGGAAAAATCTACAAAACCACTATAACGCAATTCACGAAACCACAATACAAGAATTGTTTCAACAAGATAGTGCACGTGCTGAAAAATTCAACTTGCAATGGAATGATTTTTTAGTAGATTACTCAAAGAATAATATTAGTCAAGAAACGGTTTCTCTTTTATTAGAATTAGCAAACTCGATTGGACTGAAAGATGCAATTGCTCAATATTTTGGAGGAGAGCTAATCAATCAGACAGAAAATCGCGCTGTTTTACACACTGCATTGCGCGCTCCAGAATCGGCAATTATCAAAGTAGACGGAGAAAATGTAATTCCTGAAGTTTACGAAGTAAAAAATAAAATCAAAAACTTTACACAAGAAGTAATCTCTGGACAAAGAAAAGGTTACACTGGAAAAGCTTTTACTGATATAGTAAATATCGGAATTGGTGGTTCTGATCTTGGTCCTGTTATGGCTGTTGAAGCTTTACAGTTTTACAAAAATCACTTAAATACACATTTCGTTTCAAACGTTGACGGCGATCACGTTAATGAAGTTATCAAAAAACTAAATCCTGAAACAACGCTTTTTGTAATTGTTTCTAAAACTTTTACTACCCAGGAAACACTTTCTAATTCTGAGACTATTAAAGAATGGTTTTTAAAATCGGCTTCTCAAGAGGATATTGCAAAACACTTCGTGGCAGTTTCTACAAACATTCAAAAAGTAACTGAATTCGGAATTAACCCAAACAATATATTCCCGATGTGGGATTGGGTTGGAGGAAGATTTTCTCTTTGGAGCGCTGTTGGATTAAGCATTGCTTTGGCTGTTGGATTTGATAACTATAATGATTTATTAAGTGGCGCCTATGAAATGGATGAACATTTTAAATCAACAGAATTTGACGAAAATATTCCTGTTATTTTAGCTTTATTAAGCGTTTGGTACAATAATTTTTATGCTGCCGAAAGTGAAGCTTTAATTCCATACACGCAATATTTGCACAAACTTGCTCCTTATTTACAACAAGCTTTTATGGAAAGTAACGGAAAAAGTGTTGGCCGTGACGGAAAACCGGTTAATTACCAAACAGGAACGATTATTTGGGGAGAGCCAGGAACAAATTCTCAACACGCTTTCTTCCAATTAATTCACCAAGGAACAAAAAGAATTCCAACAGATTTCGTCGGATTTGTAAAACCACTTTATGGCAACGAAGATCATCACGATAAACTAATGTCAAACTTCTTTGCACAGACTGAAGCTTTAATGAATGGAAAAACTCCAGCTCAGGTTCAAGCAGAATTTGACAAACAAGGATTAGCTGCTGAAAAGGCATCTTATTTATTGCCTTTTAAAGTTTTCACAGGAAACAAACCGACAAACACTATTTTGATTCAAAAACTTACTCCAAAAAGCTTAGGATCATTAATCGCATTATACGAACACAAGATTTTTGTGCAAGGTGTTATTTGGAACATTTTTAGCTTTGATCAATGGGGTGTTGAATTGGGCAAACAATTAGCAAATTCAATTTTAGATGAAATTAATTCTAAAACTGTAAAAAATCATGATAGCTCGACTTCATTTTTGCTAAACCACTTCTTAAAAAATAAATAAGAAGCAAAAAATTAAAAATTTCCTAACCTACTGAAACGTCTTAATTTAATCGAAATTAAGGCGTTTTTTCGTATAAAATATCGCTGAAAAACACAAAAAAGCAGTTGATTTGCACGTTTTCACTTACAACTCAATTAAAATTATTGCATTTTTAACAAAAAATGCTATTTAAAATTCAACAAAACTATATTTTTTTTACATAAAAGAGGAAAATTCATTTTAATGCGCAGCACAAAAGACAAAACTTCTTTTTCTTAACATTTCGATAACATTATCTGAGTTATTTGTTATAATTTTGCCAAAAACAATAAACTCAATAACAAAATGAAGAAAATGAAAAATTGGTTACTGACTGGACTATTTTTTATGATAGTTTCGACCGTATTTTCTCAAGGAAAAGTTACTGGTAAAATTACCGACGGAACAGGCGGATTACCAGGAGCAAATGTAGTTATCAAAGGATCTACTACAGCAACTTCAACAGATTTTGATGGTAAATTTACACTTAGCACACCATCAAGCACAGGAGAGATTGTAATCTCTTTTTTAGGTTATGACAACCAAACTGTAAAATTTACAGTAGCAAACGGTGCAACTACTAACTTAGGAACAATCACTTTAGTTTCAAATTCTAACGAATTGAGCGAGATTGTAGTTAAGAGTAGCACAGTCGACATTGCAAAAGACAGAAAAACTCCTGTTGCTGTTTCGACAATTAAAGCTGCTGACATTCAAGCAAAATTAGGAAACCAAGAACTTCCTGAAATGCTAAAAAGCACACCATCTGTTTATGTAACAAAATCTGGTGGTGGATTTGGAGATTCAAGAATTACAGTTCGTGGATTTAGCCAAAACAACGTTGCGGTAATGGTTAACGGTATGCCAGTTAACGACATGGAAAATGGTTCTGTTTACTGGAGTAACTGGGCTGGTTTATCTGACGTTACTTCTTTCATTCAAATTCAAAGAGGTTTAGGATCTTCAAAATTAGCTATTGCTTCTGTTGGAGGAACTATGAACTATGTAACTAAAGCTTCTGATTTGAAACAAGGCGGTACAGTTGGTACTTCTCTTGGTAATGACAATTTCTTCAAATCTAATGTTGCTTACAACACAGGAAAATTAGACAGCGGATTCTCTGCATCTGTTTTATACAGCCACACTCAAGGTGACGGTTATGTAGATGGAACTCAATTTAACGGAGATAACTACTATATAGCTCTTGGTTATACTACAAAAAACAACAAGCACGATTTCCAATTTACAGTTACTGGTGCTCCACAATGGCACGATCAAAGAAATACTTTTATCACGATCGCTCAGTATCAAAAATATGGTTCAGTATCTGATCCAAACATTAGATATAACTCAGATTGGGGGTATAAAGATGGTCAGGCTTTCAACATGACTAGAAACTATTACCACAAGCCTGTAACTTCATTAAACTATGATTTCCAAATTAATGAAACATCTAAATTATCTGCTGTAGCTTACGCTTCTTTCGGACGTGGAGGAGGATCTAGAGGAGCAGGTGGTGCTGGAGGAAACAACTATGCTTCTGATGTATTTAGAACTGCAGATGGTTTAGTTGACTATGACAAAATTGTTCGTTGGAATACAGGACAAGAAGTTATCAGATATAACAATACAGATAATGTTCGTACAACAAACGGAACAACTGGAGAGTTCCAAAATAGTGTTGCAACTGGTAGAACTGGCACAAACGCTTCAAACTACAAGTATGACACTACTTCAGGTATTTCTCAAATTTCTTCTGTTAACTCTCACAACTGGTACGGTGCAATTGTTAACTTCAACAAAAAATTTACAGAAAATTTAACTTGGGATCTTGGAATTGACGTTAGAGGATACAAAGGTCTTCACTACCAAAATGTAAATAACAGATTAGGAGCAGATTCATACATTGACAATTTGGATATTAACAATCCTAATAGAACTTTATACGGCACATACTCTACTTACGCTCCTTGGAATGTATTTAAAGATACTGACAAAGAAGAAAAAATCAACTTCAACAATGATGGTGATGTAAGATGGTATGGTGGATTTACTCAATTAGAGTATACTTCAGACAAATTTACTGCATTCGTTCAAGGTGCACTTTCACAACAAGGATTCAAGAGAGTTGATTATTTCAAATATCCTGCAGGAACACCTTTAGCAAGTACAGATTACGAGAATATCCTTGGTGGTAACGTAAAAGGTGGTGTGAACTACAACATCAATGAACACCATAACGTTTTTGTTAACTCAGGATACTATTCAAAACAGCCATTCTTTAACGCAGTCTACCCAAACAACAGTTCAATTGTAGCAGGTAACTTAACAAACGAAAAAATCTTTGCTGTTGAAGCGGGATATGGTTTACGTACAAGTAAGTTCTCTGCAAACGTTAACTTATACAGAACTTCTTGGAAAGACAGATACCAAAGATCTAATGATGGTGCTGCTGATAATCCAGGTGGCTACTTTGATTTCGCTGGAATTACAGAAATCCACTCAGGTATTGAGATTGATGGTACTGCTAAAGTACTTGACAAACTTACTATTACCGGTATGCTATCTCTTGGAGATTGGAAATACGAAGGAACAAGTACAAGTAACCGTTACGATTCAGGTAACAATCAAATTGGAACTGGTTCAACATTATACCTTGATGGTGTAAGAGTTGGAGACGCTGCTCAAACAACTGCTGCTTTAGGTGCAACTTACGAGATTTTACCACGTTTTACTGTTGATGCAAACTACAACTACGTTGATAAATTGTATGCTAGCATCTCTCCTGGAAACTTTACTAAAGAAGATAACAGAGGAGCATTACAATTGCCTTCTTACGGAACTGCTGATGCAGGATTATCTTACAAACTATTAGTAGGTAAAAACAAAAGCAACTCAGTAGGTTTCAGATTAAACGTAAACAACGTTTTTGATTACACTTACATCGCTGAAGCAAAAACAAATATTTTTGCTGCTGATGTTCCTACTGTTTCAACATACAAAGGTATTGCTACTACAAACCAAGTATACTTTGGCTTTGGTAGAACTTGGAACTTCGCATTACGTTACGATTTCTAAAATTTAGAATCTAAATAAATAATAAAAACGGCATTGACTTTTAAGTTTAATGCCGTTTTTTTATAGCCTTTTTTGCTATATTTGTTTTTAAACAAAAAACACCCCTTATGTATAATTTTCTACAAAAATTTCACTCTGGTTGGGCGTATTTAGCATTACTGCTTTTAGTTATTGCAGTTGTTAATGCCATTCTTGGAGTAACTTCAAAAAAAGAATTTACTGCTAAAGATCGTAAAATCGCTTTATTTGCTTTAATTGGCACGCACACTCAATTATTGATTGGTTTAATCTTATATTTTGTTTCTCCACTTGGAAAAGCAGCTTTCGGACAAATGTCTAATGCAGAACTAAGATTAACTTCATTAGAGCACCCTCTAATTAACATTATTGCTATCATCCTAATTACTATTGGATGGTCTAAACATAAAAAATTAGTAAATAGCGAAGCTAAATTTAAAACCTTTGCTATTTTTTACACATTAGGACTATTGCTTATTTTAAGTAGAATTCCATGGAACCTTTGGTTCTAAAAATACCAATTAAAGGCCCTTAATCAGGGCTTTTTTTATCTCGGCATATTATTTGTACAAACTCCCCCCAAGTCTGAAAAAGAATAACCCATGAGAAATAAAAAAAACATTTTATTCGCCACAATCGCTTTAACCTTAATTAGCGGCTTTACTTATGTGATAAGCCAAACCAAACCTACAACAGAACCTAAAATCATTCAAGATACTGTTAAAAATATAAAACCAACTATTATCCCATTACCGGATTCGGTTTTTACAGACAAAGGTTTAAAACTTAGACCATACAAGAAAAACGCTCATGCTTCCTACTATGCTGATCGTTTTAATGGAAAAAGAACCGCTAACGGAAGCCGATTTAACAACAACAGCTATACTGCAGCTCACAAAAAGCTTCCTTTTGGAACTAGAGTAAAAGTAACTAATGAAGCCAATGGCAAATTTGTTATCGTCAAAATTACAGACCGCGGTCCATTTGTAAAAACTCGTGAAATCGACTTATCTAAAAGAGCTTTCATGGATATTACAAAAAGTAAAGGTGCCGGAGCAATGAAGGTTACCATCGAAACCATAATAGAATAAAAAAATCCCGCTTAAAGCGGGATTTTTTATTTAAACGAATTTTTTTATTGACATTATAACTCCAGTATGAAGCCCTTCATGAAAATTATTAAAATCTAAAGCTCCTTGAATATGGCGAAGCGTAAATCCGATACTAGTAGTGTATTCATGATAATTAACAAACAGACCGCTTTCAAAATCATTTTTTGTTTTTTCTAATGTTGTAGAAAGCAATGTTCTAATTTCATCAACCTCAGCTTGAGAAACATCTCCTTCTGGTTTGGTTCCTTTTTTATATTTGTTAACGAAATCTTCAGAAACCATTGTTGGAAGACCCGATAATTTATAAACCAAAACCTGTTGCGAAGAAATACAATGGCCCATATTCCAAATAATATTATTACTGAAGCCATCTGGAATTTTGTTTAATTGTTCTAATGAATGACTATCTAAGATTTTCAAAAGAACTTCTCTAATTGTTTTTTGTACATCAAAAACTGAACTCATAATTTTATTTTTTTTTCTAAAATTAGTCATTTTTAAGTTTCAAATGGATTTTCTTTGCATTCTAACAAATTCATAAAATAATGGACAAAATATACTACTTATCGTCTTGCGATACCTGCAGAAAAATTATTAAAAGTCTACCTGAAAACAATTTGGTTTTTCAAGACATCAGACAAGATCCAATTACAGAAGAACAATTGGAAGAAATGCACAAACTTGCCGGAAGCTACGACGCTTTATTCAGCAGAAAAGCACAGTTATACAAATCAATGGGACTTAAAGATCAAGCTTTAACAGAAGCCGATTATAAAAAATACATTTTAGAACATTACACGTTCTTAAGCCGTCCAGTTTTTATCATTGATGGTAAAATTTATATCGGCAACAGCCAAAAAAATGTAGCTGAAGTGATAAACGCACTATCGTAAGAATAAACGTAAATTTTGATCTATAAAACTGATTCACAATTTACAACACAAAGCAGCAAACTTTTATTTATCTTTGCGCCTTTATACTCAATTATATGATACAATCTATGACAGGGTTTGGCAAAGCTTCTTTGCAATTGCCTACAAAGAAAATTACCGTTGAAGTAAAATCTCTAAACTCTAAAGGTTTGGATTTAAATGTAAGAATGCCATCGGTTTATCGTGAGATGGAACTTGGATTACGAACTCTTATTTCGACTAAACTGGAAAGAGGAAAAATTGATTTTGCAATCTATGTAGAAAACACCGCAGAACAAACTTCAACTAAAGTAAACGTACCTGTCGTAAAAAATTATATCGCACAGTTAAAAGAGGTGAATCCAGATGCCGATGAAACTGAATTAATGAAAATGGCTGTTCGTATGCCTGACACATTAAAAACAGAACGCGAAGAAATTGATGAGAATGACTGGGAGCAGATTCAAGTTATAATTGATGAAGCACTTCAAAATATTTTAAACTTCCGTAAAGACGAAGGAGAATCTCTTGAAAAGGAATTCAATTTAAGAATTGGAAACATTCGTCAATTCATGAACGATACATTGGCACTTGATCCAGAACGCGTACAAGCAATTAAAGATCGTCTGCAGACTGCAATTTCAGAATTACAGGTTAATGTTGATGAAAACCGCTTTGAACAGGAACTAATCTACTATTTAGAAAAATTAGATATCACAGAAGAAAAAGTACGTTTAGGGAATCATTTGGATTACTTTATAGAGACTTTAAACGGAAATGAAGCCAATGGTAGAAAACTTGGTTTTATCACTCAGGAAATGGGACGTGAAATTAATACTATGGGTTCAAAATCAAATCATGCTCAAATGCAGAAATTGGTAGTGATGATGAAAGATGAATTAGAGAAGATAAAGGAACAGGTCTTGAATGTTTTGTAAACGCTATAAGCTTTAAGCAATAAGCCATAGGCAACAAAATACCACAAAAACATAAGAGCTTAGAGCATATTGCTTAAAGCCTAAAGCACAACAATAATGAACAAAGGAAAATTAATTGTTTTTTCGGCACCATCGGGATCAGGAAAAACAACTATCGTAAAACATTTACTTGGGAAAGAAGATTTAAACTTAGAATTTTCAATCTCAGCCGCTTCACGTGAACCACGCGGAGAGGAAGAACACGGAAAAGATTATTATTTCATTTCACTAGAACAATTCAAAAAGCACATTAAAGCAGAAGAATTCTTGGAATGGGAAGAAGTGTACCGCGATAATTTCTACGGAACTTTAAAAGCAGAGATCGAAAGAATCTGGGCTATGGGAAAAAATGTGATTTTTGACATCGATGTTGCTGGAGGATTACGCATCAAGCATAAATTTCCCGAACAGACTTTAGCCGTTTTCGTAAAACCACCAAGTGTTGACGAATTAAAACGCCGTTTAAAACAACGTTCTACAGAAAGCGATGACAAAATCAATATGCGTATCGCTAAGGCATCAGTTGAATTGGCAACTGCTCCTCAGTTTGACACTATTATTAAAAACTACGATTTAGATACTGCTAAAGAAGAAGCTTATCAATTAGTGAAAAAATTCGTAAACAAGTAATTTTATTACGCAGAGATACACAAAGAAAAAACACAGAGATTCGCAAAAGCTTTTATATAAACTTTGCGAATCTTTGTGCTATCTTAGCGACTCTCTGTGAAACCACAAAAAATGAAAGTAGGTCTATATTTCGGAACATACAATCCTATACACGTTGGTCATTTGATCATTGCCAATCATATGGCTGAGTTTGCAGATTTAGATCAAATTTGGATGGTCGTTACGCCTCATAATCCGTTAAAAAAGAAAGCAACTTTATTAGACGACCAGCAACGCCTTCAAATGGTTTATCTGGCAACAGAAGATTATCCAAAGATAAAACCTTCAGATATTGAGTTTAAATTACCTCAGCCAAGCTATACCATAATTACTTTGGAACATTTAAAAGAAAAATATCCAAATCACGAGTTTTCCTTAATTATGGGCGAAGACAATCTGAAGACATTTCATAAATGGAGAAACTATGAAGTAATTCTCGAAAATCATAATATTTATGTATATCCGAGAATTTCTGATGAACCTGAAAATCTGGAACTAAAATTGCACCCAAAAATTCATGTAATCGATGCGCCGATTGTAGAGATTTCTTCGACTTTTATTCGAAATAGCATTAAAGAAGGTAAAAATATTCAGCCTTTGCTACCGCCGAAAGTTTGGGAGTATATTGATCATAATAATTTTTATAAGAAGTAATTAAACACAATCTTGTCATTTCTGTAAAGGTTAGATATTTCGGTAACAAAATTTAACTTTAATAAATTTTGTTGCGATGAGAAATAACAGTCAGGATTCAACA